>JAJRTM010000625.1 GCA_024278285.1 Planctomycetota bacterium | reverse complement strand
TGTGTACTGTGCCTTCATCAATATGATCAAGTTTCATGAGACCTCTCCTGAATGACTATTGGTGGTTTCCAGGGATTCACTGCCCCGGCTCGCCTAATCCCAGCCGTTTGCGTCTCGTACTTGAATCATTGTATCGAGAATCGTGTTCCAGGTGGAAGCGGATTCGAGCATTTCGTTCGGGAACATACAGCCATCCCAGCAGATATGTTCGATGCCCCGCTCTTTCGCCCCTTCAAGCCAGTACCCCGCACATTTGACGATATCGAGTTTGCCATTTGGGTCGTCAGCCGGGCAATGTTTGCCTGTTTTATCATGCGATCCGGTCCCATGCACATTGCCATCGTTCTGGGCCACATGGAAATCGATCGTCCACGGACGCAGCGCATCAGTCATCGTTTTGTAAGCGGCCCAGAATTCTTCTTCGGAATAGCCGGGCTGTAACAAAGCGTTTTCTGGTGAGTTATACCCCAGCAGATACAAATAGGAGTGAGCCAAATCCGCCTGGAAGCCGACCGTTTCGGGCATGTTAACCGCTTCGAGTAAATCGACCATGTCTTTCCAGGAGTGCATTCCGCCCCAACAGATTTCACCTTCTGCAGCAAGTCTTTCTCCATGATCGGCTGCTACCTTCGCCGCTTTTTTGAAGGTCTCTGCAATCCGTTTTGTGTTTCCTGCGGGATCTTTCGACCAGTCTTCCACGCCAGACGCAGAATCGATCCGAATGCAGCCGTAACTTCTCACACCATGTTCGTTGAAAATTTTTGCAATCCGGCACGCCTTTTCGACCGCAAGAATGAATTTGCCCTGTGCTTCATCATCGCCCATCGCCGCATCACCGACAGTACCGGGCCAGATCGGTGCAACCAAGGATCCAACCTTCAAATTGTAGCTGGCAATTTTATCGGCCATCGCCCGCAAGTCATCTTCACTGGCATCGGGATCGGTATGTGGGTGAAACAGGAACGAATCGATCCCGTCAAACTTCTGCCCATTCACTTCCGCAGCAGCGGTCATTTCGAGCATCCGCTCCAGACTAATCGGCGGATGATCGGTCCCTTCTTCTTTACCGACTAAACCGGGCCACATCGCGTTGTGTAATTTGGGAGAAGAATGAGACATGCTGTTACTCCGTTTGAATTAAAGTGAAAGTGCAAGGGAAATAGTATTCCCGTTATCGATACAATCGCTCAAAGTGATCAGTTAAATATAATGAATCGTCCAACATTTATCAGCGAAGAGTGATGTATATTTGCTGAAATTTCAACCGAACTGTTCCTTTTTCCTTTCTCCAGACAGATTCAGAATTGCCAATACGATACCATCATCCCTGCGGGGGAATCATTGTTATTTGTAACAACTCTATCCTGTTACAACGTTTGCTATTGCAAACCACGATTAGGAATTGATCCGTTCAGGCCAAGTTTATATTTCCACGCAGATGGCTCATACAAGTTGTCGCGAACATCGATTAATGCTGGGTCGAGAACCAAATTCTGCAATTGAATCCGGTTTCATAATGAATTTACATGGGGGGGGCATCATGCTTGGGGTTTTAGGGATTATTGTGTCGTTGATGTTGCTGATGGTTCTGGCTTACCGGGGCATCAACGTATTAATTCTGGCACCGCTGTTATCGATGCTGGCGGTGATCATGGGTGGCGGGGCGCCGCTGCTGGCGACTTATACTCAGGTTTATATGGAGAGTTTAGGCGGCTATCTGGTGAAGTATTTCCCGCTGTTTATGCTCGGTGCGATTTTCGGGAAACTGATGGATGAATCTGGCTCGGCTCGCGCGATTTCGAAATTTGTTGTGGCTCGGTTAGGTCAGCAGCGGGCGATTTTGGCGGTCGTGCTTTCGTGTGCCATTCTTACGTATGGCGGGGTTTCGTTATTTGTCGTTGCTTTTGCGGTCTATCCGATTGCAGCGGCGTTGTTTCGAGAATCGGACACGCCCAAGCGTTTCATCCCGGCTGCGATCGCGCTTGGTTCGTTTACTTTTACGATGACCGCTCTGCCCGGCACTCCGGCTATTCAAAATGCAATTCCGATGCCATTTTTCGGGACGACTCCGTTTGCCGCTGCGACTCTTGGGTTGATTGGCGGGTTGATCATGTTATGCGGCGGTACGTGGTGGCTTAATGCACGATCACGACGGGCGATGAACGGCGGAGAAGGATACGGCGATCACTTCGATGGACTGGAAGCCAATAAAGAGAAACCCGCAACTCCAGCTTTCTGGCTCGCGATCACTCCGATTGTTTTAGTGATCGTCGGAAATCTGCTCTTCAGTAAATTTCTGATCCCTCAATGGGATACGTCTTACCTGGCGGAAGAAAAGTATGGCGAAATAGAATTGAAAAAAGTGATCGGAATCTGGTCGATCATCTGCGGTCTGAGCATTGCGATTGTGACGCTGATTCTGCTTCACTGGAATCGTTGGAAGAACCTGAAGGAGTCAGTCAATCGCGGAACAATGGATTCGCTACTGCCGATTTTCAATACGGCTTCTGAAGTTGGTTACGGCACCGTGATTGCTTCCCTGGCTGCGTTTGTTGTCGTGCGGGATTATGTCGTGAACATCTCGCCCGGCAATCCGTTAATTTCTGAAGCGGTCGCGGTGACAACACTGGCGGGAATTACCGGTTCGGCTTCGGGGGGATTGAGTATCGCACTCAGTACGCTGGGGGATACGTATCTGCAAATGGCCGAGGTGGCGGGGATTTCGCCGGAGCTTTTGCACCGGGTCGCCTCGATGGCAGCGGGCGGCTTCGATACTCTTCCGCATAACGGAGCAGTCATCACGCTGCTTGCGATTACGAATTTAACACATCGAAGTTCTTACGCCGATATTTTTGTCGTCGCAGTCGTGGTTCCTTCCATCGCTACAATTACAGTGATTATACTCGGCACGCTGTTCGGCTCTTTTTAGAAAAACGAATCTGGTTACACTATTTTTATTAATAGCTGGTTGTTGACAGGAGCAAGATGAAAGTTCGATTTTATTGATGCCAACGAAATTTTTTCATCTATCCATAATTGGATAAGTCGGAGGAGATACACAGATTCTGCTTCATTTGGCATTAAAGGGGAAAGCAGTCATGTAATCTTAGCCTCGAGAAATAATCCCCTTTTCCAATCTCCAATTACAACGATCTTGTGGAGAGAATATTTTACACGTACATTATCTCTCCTTGTCATCAAAACTTCACATTCCTGTCAATTGGTCGATTATGAAACAAACACCATTTTTCCTTCTTTGCCTTGCTTTATTCTTTTCATCCTTCGCTGTTCAGCCTGCACAAGCGGAACCGTTGTTGAGTTCAGAGGAACTCAGTTTTCTGCGTGGTGTCGCGAAGGAGACATTGAAATCCTGTGTGGTCGAACCGGGAGCGGTTTCCAGTGGCAAGACGAATACGCTGGGTTTTCGGGCAATCACACCGGGCGGTTATCCTGCGATTTGGATTCAGGATTTCACGATTATTTACTCCAGCGGATTGATTCCCCGCGAGGATGGCATTCGACATTTGAAGCTTATTTTAGAGAAACAAAATGGAGCTGTCGCGAAGGATCTTGGGAAAGGTGTCATCGTGCCGCCCTTTGCCATTGCCGATCACATCAATGTGGATGGTAACCCGGTCTTCTTCCCCGGAACTTACGATCCTGTTGCGAATCAGAACGGTGAGTTTGGATTCCGCCCACCCACCAATAATCAATTCGATGTAATTTGGTTGTCGCAGTTGCTTGCTGATTCTGTGAATGCGAAACAGTTCCTCAATCAGAAAATCGCGGGCCGGTCGATTTACGAGCGGCTGAAACTCGCCTTCGATGTGCCGGAAGTTGACCCGACGACTCAGCTTGTCCACACGACGGAAGAACGCCGGGCGGTTGGGTTTATTTTTTACGACACGGTTTATATGACAGGCGACTTGTTGATGGCTTCATTGATCCGCTTCCGCGCAGCGAAGCAACTCGCCTCGCTGGCGACAAAGATGGGCGAATACGAAGATGCGAAGCATTTTTTAGAAATCGCCGAGAAGATCAGCAGCAATATCGTCCCAGTTTTTGGTGATCACAATGGAACCCATGGCGGTTGGTTGAAAGCGTCCACCGGGGTTTCCAGCCAACCTGATGTGTGGGGAAACATTTATGCTCTCTACGTCGGAGCCATCAATGGAAAAAACCGTGAGCGACTGTTAAAAACCATCGTACTCGCATTGGCGAAGCCGGGTGAGATCGAATTTGAAGGCGCTATTCGTCACGTCCCGCTCTCGTTTGATGCTTCGCCTACGACTGCGTGGGAGCGTGCCAGACCGAAACATAACACCTATATGAACGGAGCCTATTGGCACACGCCGGTGGGATGGTTGCTCACGGTCATGGCTGATGATTACCCTGACCTAGCCAAGAAAGAAAAGGGACATTGGCTCAATCACCTTCGCAAGCAGGACGGTCGCGTCTGGGAGTGCATCGGCTGGGAGGGTAAGGCGAATAAAAATCCATCCTTCGCCTCATCGATTGCCCTCCCCTTTGGCATTTTGTACAACCAATGATTGAACAGATAAGGGATAGAAATCTTATTGCTCACGCTATTAGTTCCAATTCCAAACTCGGCATTTTTTTCATCAAATCGCAATCAAAGACGTTTTCAAGAGAAACTGCCGATCTCGTAAATTAGGGAGACAAAGGTTCTTTACTTTTCTTTTTGGATTTCCCGAGAAAGGATTCCAGCGTTTCGTATCGACCGGCCATGGTGTAGATGTTGATTAGCGATTTGTCCATCATGTGTTCGCCGGCTCCCAGTTCGACGGGGGAGATCGAAGGAGTTGCTCCGTAACCCCCCTCGGAAGTTGCTTCGATTGTCGGGAAGTACAGATTGTGCCCGTTGCAGTAACCGAAGAAGAAAGTGTGATCGACATAAGATCGCTGTTTGAGACGGTTCGCGTGATTGCAGAAAAACTCGCCAGAACCACCCACGAAAGCAATCTTTTCATTGATGAGAACCGTATTCAATTCGGCTGGCACACCATCTTTTACTTCGTCCACAAAACATTGAATCAGTTCCGGAAAGAATGCTTTTTGAAACATATAAACAACCAGTGGGCTCGAAAAATCAATACGCGAGTTGAACAAAAAACGATTCACTTTTCCTTTTACTGATGGTTTTTTCGGCTGCTTTGTTTCAATCGATTTTGCCAACTCGATCACATGCCCGGCGAGTTCTTCGCCAAACGCTTTGACATTACGGAAATTTTTCGTCGGATTCGGGCTGAGATCCCCGGCGGCTCCCTGCATGAAAACGCATTTCGTATTCAAACCTGCTTCCACTTTTCGTTGCAGAAAGCCGGGGTAATCGGCTGAGTATTTTAGAATTGCTTCTTCAGTCATCACCGGATGAGCAGCAAAATTTACCAGCACCGCAATCGGTTTTCCCTGCATGTCATCGAAACGCAGAACAGCCAGCATCGGGTCGGTTGCTTTCGGTATTCGCTTAGTGTGACGATTTCGGTTCAGTTTGACATCCTTTTTTGCGACACCCAGCCGAGCCGGTATTGCAGATTTGTCAGCATCCATAATCGCATCGATGATAAGATCGGGAAGTTTTTCATTGTACGCAACAGCGGCATCGAACTTTCCTTTTCCGAAACCTTTTTTATTCACCAGTTCGATACACGGTCCATGATGCGTATGCGAACCACTGATGAGAACATGCTCGATCCCCGCTTTTTCAGAGATAGTTTTACGAATTGTTTTCATCATGCCGCGTGTCGGACCGCGTCCTAAATCCAATCCGACGAAGGCAACTTTATCCTTTCCCGCCTGAATAACAATCGCCTTTGCAAACAGAGAATCGAGTTTGCCGAGTGCAAGTTCATCGTGCCGGCCGCCATATCCCCACAATGGTAAACCGGGCGGCGGAGTGATATCACGCTCGCCAAACCCAACACGAAATTCAACTGTTTTTTGTGAGGTGGTTGGCTTCTGTGAAGCTTCTTCTGCAACCAGGCAGGATGAGAAGATCGCAACTACTGCTACGATAAGCGTAAGGAAAACCAAAACGGTTCTATTCATTGATCATACTTTCATATTTGCTCGTAATTGTTTTGTCGTAGCCGTAGGGTCCGCTATTGCGGACCACCGTATGAAATAGCGGACCCTACGGTTGTATCATACGCGGCAAGTCCGCCTCCAGTTTTTTTATTGCGGCTTCGTAATTGACAATTGGCTGATACTGAAAATCGTGAATTGCCTTTTCAATGGAATAGGTATGCGATTGGCTTAGCTGCATCGCGACGAACCGTGTCATTGGTGGTTCGGGAGTCGTTTTTCCCAAGAGCCTGTAGACCAATTCAATCGTATGACCTAGATGATAAGCGGCACGAGCGGAGATTTTTTTTCGGATTGGTGCAATTCCTGCTTTGCTCAAAATTTCGTTAATCCATGACCAGAGGTTAACCGGAACCGGATCGTTAATGAAATACGCTTGTCCGCCTACTTCAGATTTTGTCGATAAATTCTCCGCAGCCTGCCAGTGAGCCGCGGCTGCGTTTTCGACGTAGCACATCGAAACCAGATTCGTGCCATCTCCCACTTGCCGAATTTTTCCTGCTGATGCTTTTTGAAGTAATCGCGGAACAAGGTGATTATCGCGTGGCCCCCAAATTAAATGTGGACGCAATGCGCACGTTAGTAAGTCGTTTTCATTATTCGCTGCAAGAACCGCTTGCTCTGCTAATGCTTTACTGTGAGGATAATGACACAGATATTTTTTCGGATACGCAAGCGTTTCATCGGCGTTGAGGTGCGGCTTGCCATCAAAGACGACACTGGGAGAACTGGTGTAAATCAGTTTGTTGACGCCCTGCCCTTTGCAGGCTGCGATGATGTTTTGTGTGCCGAGTGTGTTGATTTCGTAATACGTTTTCCATGTCCCCCAAATGCCGGGAATGGCTGCAACATGATAAACGGTCTCAATTTGTTTGCAGGCGGATTTCACGGTTGAAGCATTTCGCAAATCTCCCTGGATCAGATCGACACCCATCTTTCGTAAATCGGGATAATCACCCCGGCTGAGTACTCGAACACTTTTTCCCTGTTC
>JAJRTM010000624.1 GCA_024278285.1 Planctomycetota bacterium | reverse complement strand
GGTTCATCCGGCTAAAGCGTGTTTTTGATGGAATGGAGTTATTAGAAAAAGCCACGGATGAACACAGATTTTCACGGATAATTTATAAATTTAAGTATCAAGTAAAAAGACGGCCTGACTTTTTCTGTAAAAAACTTGTCATAAAAACGTTCACACACACAACAAAAAGGATTGAACCACAAAGACGACAAAAAACAAAAAAAGCCACAGAGATCACCGAGAAAATAGAGAATGAAAGAAAGCAAAGAGAGTGCATACTACGCACTGTTGAGAATGGCATCAGTAACCGCGTGAAGTATAACAAATCCCACTTCCGATTCTCTCTGCGACTATCTTTAGAAAAGCATGTAACAGAAAAGAATCAACTTCACGCTCGTTTCTCCTTTTTCTCTGTGCTCTCTGTGGCTAATATTTTTTCTTTATTACATCTGTGAAAATCCGTGTTCATCCGTGGCTAATTGACTTCTTGGAAACCAGGAAGCACGCAATTTCCGGATGAGCCTTAATTTAACACCGGTGAATCCATCGCCGGGTCATAACTGTTCTCACTCTTTTTTGTTATGGAACTCAATCCGGCACGCGAAGATGGGTGCAAGCACGCCATCCTACGAAAAACGAACACAGATCTGACAGGAATTGTTTGGTCGATGCTTAGTGGCTAATTGGTACCGTGAAGATTGCAGAATTATAATCTAGGCTTGGGGGGTTTTATCGGCGTACGTGATGGAACGACGCCTTTTGCATTGATTTTGCGTGAATAAACTTTGTCGCCGCAAGTTACGTAAAGGGTATCGAGATTGGGGCCGCCAAAGACCACGTTTGATAACCAGGCATTTTGAGGCTTCGATATAATTAAATGGCAACGCCCTGGTTGGTCGAAAACTTGTAGCCCCAGTCGTGTTGTTAGATACGTGCGACCTTCGGTATCCACTGTTGCACCATCAGCATCGGAACCTCGTTTTTCATCGGTAAGATGTACGTGACCGTAAGCCTGTTTGTAGGCAAGATCGCCATTGTTTTGTATCTGATACGAATACGTAAACCGTCCTCGCGTATCAGAAATTAACAGAAGAGTTTGATCGGGCGATGTGATAATACCATTGGGAAATTCGATTCCTTCATCGACCAGTTTTCTTTCTCCGGTCGCTGTAAACTGAAACACTTTTTTGTTTGTGGGATCGGTGTAATAACCGGTTCCGTTATGCAACATCACTAAATCGTTTGAGGGAGCATTCAAAAGGACGGTTTCTTCATGACCTGCTTGATCGTAGCGAACAATTTTCTTTCGACCGTTTTGGCAAGCATAAAGTTTGCCATCAGGGCCGAACATTAATCCGTTGACGCCGGGGCTGTCTTTAACAAAAACAGAGACGTTGCCCTCCAGGTTTACTTTGTGGATCTTTCCATTGGGGATGTCCGTGAAGAACACTTCGCCTTTAGAATTCACGGCTGGACCTTCGGTAAATTGATGACCTTCACTGACCAGCTTCCAGTCTTCACCTGGAATTATCAAATTTGTTCTGCGTTTTGGTGGTGTACCTGGCTTAATTGGTTGCGGATAATCCTGCCATAGCCATTTGAGAGCATCGGGCATGATGGCTGTAGATTGCCTGGCGTTGTGTCCTCCCTTGCCCCAGACGTGATGAACATCGTAGCCCGAGAATTCGAGAGCAGAAAGCATCGATAGATTTGCATTCCACCAGCTACCGCCGAATATATTGAGATCGTTGCTGCCGTCTTGTAAAAAGATGCGGAGCGGCTTGTTCTCGGTCTTTCGGATCAACGTTGGGTATTCGTTACCACCTCGCAGTCCCACATATGTTCCTACAGTTGAAAGGACTCTGCGAAATGCATCGGGGCGTTCCCAGGCTGCTGTAAACGCGCAGATGGCTCCCGAACTCGAACCTGCAATCGCCCGATCATTCGGGTCGGAACTCAAGTTATATTTCTTGCCAACCTCCGGCAAGATTTCTTCCAGCAGGAACCGGGCATAGCGATCGCCGAGTGCGTCGTATTCGAAACTGCGATTGTATCGCGCGACTGCATTTTTGTGGACAGCAGGGACAACGCCGGGACTGATGAATATTCCTACTGTTACGGGCATCTGTTTTTTGTGAATCAGGTTGTCCATCACGGTCGGCAATTTCCAACCTTTGGCCCGTCCTAATCCATCTTGCACAATAAGCTGACAGGCAGGCTTGTTGGAATTGTATTGAGCCGGGACGTAAACCCAATAGTTACGAATCGTCCCCGGAAAGATTTTACTGCTCCATTCAAATGGTCCTTTGACTTCTCCCTGAGGAACGCCTTCTTGAATAATGGAATCAGGATGAACTTCATATTTTTCTTCGACAGGCTTTTGAGCAATTGCCTGTTGTCCAAAACTCACAACTACAAAAATTGCTGCCAGCAACCAACTGTCATCAAGCAACTGTAATTTCCAGGAATGTAATCTCATCATCGAAATCTCCACCGAAGGGATGTTATTAATCTATTTGAAGTTTGTGAATTGAGCCAAGCTCGATTCGTTTAACTGCAAATGTACTCTTTTAATACCCGGTTTTGCAAACTACGTCGTCGCTTTGGATGGCCCAGACGCATCGCGTCTGGGTGACGCAGTCACAAGAAGCCTTATCAGAGACTCTGCGTGGAAAATAATCGTCCTCTCTCTTTATACCGTTTCATATTACTAACGGTAAAAGTTTGCGAACGGCTCGCAAAATAATAGGAAAATATCTGTAACTATTCAGCGGTGTTTGATCTTCATCGGAAATTTGCTTGTTGGTAGGGTCCGCAATAGCGGACCCTACGACTATCACTGAATAGTTACAAATATCTTTTTGGTTACGGCTATCAGAATGAACCAGCCGTGCTGGGTTTTTCTCGTAGGAAACCACATTCTCGGCTTCTTGTTGCGACGCAACTCAGACGCGGTGCGTCTGAGCCATCCAAACAGTTTGAAATTTGCTTCAGTGATTCAACACCGAATCGTTTTCCGTAAACCCGACAGTAATTGTTTGCCCGATGCTAAAGTTACCATGAAAGGTAACAGCGGTGGATTCAATGTTGAAATGCAATTATGGCTTAGCCGAATCATACAAAAAAAGGCGAACCGTTTTGCAACGGTTCGCCTGGATATCTATTCAATCGTATTTCTGATAAAAGATTTACATTTCTCTCATTCTTGTGAGGAAGCTGGTGGCAACTTCATTCAAGGTGACAGACTCTTTCGCCAATCCTTCGGAGGCGGTCAGAATATCGCTTGAAGCGTGACCACTTTCATCTGCTGCTGCGGAGACCTTGGTGATGTTTTGTGTCACCTCTGCGGTTCCTGCGGCTGCTTCTGCCACATTGCGGGAAATTTCGTTTGTTGCAGCGGTCTGTTCTTCAACCGCACTGGCGATGGTCGTGGAGATTTCGTTGATTCGCCCGATGCTTTCGCTGATCGATTCAATTGCACTCGATGCACCGCCGGTCGCCGATTGGATCGC
>JAJRTM010000623.1 GCA_024278285.1 Planctomycetota bacterium | reverse complement strand
CCTCCAAGAAATGGAGACGATTGCGAGGCTACGAGAAACTCAGTTTAGTAATCGAAGGAAAAACCTTCAAAGACGGAACCCTGCAGGAACAAAAAGCCGCCTAATTCATTTTTCCCAGAACACAACATTTGACAATAACTCTCCGAGATCACCGAACTGGTTCAACAAACCAAAGGGTTGGCCCTGGCATCCTTCTCTCCTCAGCACGTTGATCGCCTGGTTGCATTTATTCGAGCTGCCAAAAAAACGGGACGAACATTCGTGGCAGACGTCTACACAGCATTCATTATCCACCTGCTTAGCAAAGAAGTCTCGCTCCCGCAGCCCGAAGCAGGAGGATTGGTTCAGGTCTACGTTCCTGAATCACTCAAAAAATCAGCCAAACCAAGTGGCCGATCAAAAATAGTGGATCTGTTTCAGGATGCTCGAATCGAGATGAAGACGATTCAAGAAAATCCAGAGAAGTACCTGATGATTTTCAGGGAATCAATGCTGGGTGACTTCAACAATGAATTCCCCCAGGGAACATCCTGCCTGTATTCCCGCTGGAACGGCTATCTGGATAAACCGGAGTGGAAAACGATTGAAGAAAAACTGGAACAGGTATCCGGAAAGCTGTTTGATGTGCATACCAGCGGGCACATTCTTTCCCAGGACATCGTCCGTTTTGTGAACGATATTAGCCCTGAAACAATCATCCCGGTTCATACCTTCGAGCCAAAACAGTTTCAGGAGCATTTTGAGAACGTGACACTCATCAGTGACGGTGAAACATGGACTGTCGGTAAGCAGTAGAAATGAATAAAAACAATGCCCCATTCACCGGCCCCTACTACTGGATTCCCTTACCCGATAATTCCTGGAAACTCGTCAAGTTCGCAGATGAATTCTACGGCGGTCACGCAGCACACGTGAAAATATGGCCCGAAGTGGTTATCAATCTGGCTCAGGAATGGGGACTTAACGCAGTCGCCTTACGAAGACAATTAGAGAACACTCCTTACGGATTACCTCGTGGACGTGTCGTCTTTATGGGAAATAATCATTGGGGCATTGCTCATGGTGATGACCACCCCACAGGAACATCCCTGGATATGGTCAAACGAGCTTTCAACCTGCCTAGGCAGAAAACGACTCTACTCCCAGATGAGCACGAGCACGTCATGCTTGAAGATGTCCAACTTGTCCGAAATGCCCTCAAGGCAAATTACCCCATCGCCACCCCACCCGAGCCCTTTGCAGATGAATGGGATGATGACTGTTAACGACAATAAAAAATGCCCCGTGTTGGCTCCCAAAGACTTATTCAAGCCAAGTGAAATGAATTTAAAGCCAGAAAGTAACTATTCCACAAACACAACCATACTGTCCTTTGCTCTCGAATAAGGAATTCGGAGTAAACGACGATTTGCATATTCTTGTTGCCCTGATCCTTGAAATCCATTTTCTAATTGATCAAATAAACTTTGTCCAATTGCAAGAAAGACATGCTGGTATTCAAGTCCCTTGACACTCTCAATATCATTGAGATCTATCTCTTTATACTGAATACCTTTGCTAAGTAGATGAATTTTGAAAAAACACTTCGATACTAAATCAAAATTCTCTTCAAACACCATGAGAAGCGGGGGCCAATGTGTCCACAATGGTTTCGACATAATCCGATCTATTTCTTTGGGGAAATTTTCCTTAACTGAATCTGTATATGTCTCGCAGTATCCATATGGATTAGGGAATTCTAAATCGTTAGCAAGAGTGGTTAATGCTTTATGGTCTTTCTGAAACTCTTGAATTTTGTGACTCGCCAAGAAAGGTGTTGACTCAGCGATTTGATCCATAATGTTTTTTGCGGCTCGCCCCACATTTTCCTTTTGTCTATAGCACTCGTTTAGTCCATAAGGGTCTACGTTAAAGCTAAGACATATCTCATTGTACTGCTCGTCGCCAATTCCTGTTTTCCTGTTTTTCGGATCGAAAGAACTCAATTGACAGGGATCAAAGGCAACTACGATTGCACTATTGCTACTTGCGGCACGCTTTAGCCAATCCTCAATCGCAACATTATCTGCTGGATCATCGACAAGCCATATTTTTGACAGAGGCGATTCACCATGGTCACAAATGAACCTATCGATTTCTATCTCCGGCAAGCACTTATTAGTGAAATGTACCATTTCCTGACTAACAGAAAGACTGCATGTGTGACCGTAATCTGTCATTTCTTTCAAAAGATTAATAAGAATGGAAGTTTTGCCAGTCCCTGGACCTCCGACAATGAAGAAGGGACGAGGCTGGTCATTGTTTTTGAGCGTATCGCAAATGCTAACAAACAATTCTGTAAGAATTTCTGATTGTTGATCTGAAAGAAAGTAGAGCCATTCCTGCTGTTGTTCAGGGCCAAACTCCGAATAACTGAAGCAGGGACTTCTCGCAAAGAAGTTCAACTCGTGCCGTGGCCCTTCAGGCCAATAAGTCTCTGGTGCAGGTAGTTTCTGGAATCTGTCTGTTGCATACAATCCGGAATTGTAGCGAGGCACAATTTCGTGTCCTCCAACATCGAGAAGGTTCAGCTCTCCATTCTCATATGTGGCAAGAAGCCTGGAAGCTCCACTGACATCTACTTCAAGCACATCGGAAATTTGGGCAAGTCGTCCATAATTCCTTTTAAATTGTTTATTGTCCTCTCGAATATGGTTCACCAAATCGTGAATCGCCCCTTGGATGAGGCCTTGCAGACGAACACTTGCCTTTCCGAACGCCTTACGGAATCTGCGGCTCATCACTATAACAGGAGGTTTTCTCATTATGCTTCAACCAATATCGCTCAAGGTAACAATCGGGATGTGATAGAGCCAAACTTACTATGTAGGGTGTGTAGCAATGAACCAGATTGATTATCGACAATCAATCCTCATGGGCAAGCATCCGAAAAGGTGCGTCACGAAGCCCCCTACGAACTTATATTATCCCGCGTTTGCACCACGACTGGCAATCGAGTCAATGACAAGACTGCCTAGCTGCCTGATGTTATACTGATTGCCGTTACTGTTAAGCAATCCAATCCCAAGTTCTGCGGCTAATTTTCGAAGTATAGGCCTTGTGGGGGAAACCAACTCACCATCGTGAAAGACCTGAATGGTGGCATTCTCAAGTGCCGTTACAGTGTATGGCCCAAATTGGACGGTTGAAACTGCCGGAATATCGGTTCGTGAAGAGGTTGGTTTAGTTAGTTTTGATAATGAAATAGATCGTCTGCCTTTGGCATCGGGCGAGGACATCAATTTAATCACGTTGGCAGTCGTGTCGTTGAGGAGTGTTTCAATCTGCATCTCATCAGTGTTGATGCGAAGTACGATAATCCGGTCGACTAAGCTGAGCGTGTTAGGATTGAAACTGACATGGCCACTACCAGTCATCATTCCGGTTGTTTTTACGGAAACACGTTCGCCAGATTCACCGACGATGTCATATCCGGGCTGGTTGACGTTTGCAGCCATTTGCCCGTTGGTAATGAGGGCAGCATAAAGTTCTCCAATTCGCCCGCTGAGATGCCGCAATTCTGTTGGCGGGACGCCCCAGCCCAGTTCGCGTTCAAACCAAGACATCGCCTCACCAAGAGACTGAATAATCTGCATCTGTGTTAGTGGCATATAGCGTACCAGTTTCAATTGAGTGGGATAACGTTTGAGGTCACTGGGCAGCGGTTTGTTATGTTGCCATCTCTTTTTTCAGTTTACGCCATGCCTTTTCAGGAGGCACTTTGAGTTTCAATGAAGCCTGAACTTGTGTAGCAATTCGTATGAACAGATCGCGTAATTGGTCAGTTTGCATCCCGAGGTCATTGACCATGCTTGATACCAGGGCAACAATCCCCGTTACCAGCATACCATTCTTTCGGATTGAATGGAGGATATTCACTGAGAATGTCAGGGTCATCAATGCCACCGCAATTAAATGGGCCGTTCAAGTCAAGGTAGCATACCTCTAGCATGAAGTGGAGATACTGTTCATGCTTGCCTTCTTTCTTGAGAATTTTGGCCATCGAAAAGCGTGCGTTTCGATAAAGCCCCCAATCATTGTGGCTGGAATGCGTCAATACATCGTCGTTGAGCATTGCCCACTCAATGTCATTTGCGGATGGTTCACGGCCAAACTTCTTCGTGAGGTCTCGCACGTATTTCTGCCTGCGTTTTTGTGCCGCAAGAAACTGTTTGTGCGTGCCGTTTTTGATCGACCACTGTTCTTCTAGCTCAAGAATTTCGTCTTCACGAATGAGTATTCTTTGGTTGTCATTTGGGCGAGTACGAACATAGATGGTAGCTGTCTATTGTGTAGAAATTGGTAGTGCGTAGATTTGGGGGATCTGTTATTTTTCTTTGATGGGAACTGAATCGCGGGATAATCTTGAAATTGATGTGATGGCCAGCCTGAGCAAGGTTGAATTGTTGGCGGTGAT
>JAJRTM010000622.1 GCA_024278285.1 Planctomycetota bacterium | reverse complement strand
GATGTGATTCAACGTGTAATATGCGACTTTGTGAAGCAGAGGCAACCCGTTTGCAGAGCGGATTGCATCTGCGTGTAATTCGTGAATATGTCCGCGTTGTAAGCCGTCGATTTTCAGGCGAACTGTTTTTCCATCTGGCGATACGGTTGCGGATTTAATCGTTGGTGTTGTGTGATCAACTTCCGGCGATCCGTACGATGTTTTATAGATGTAGGTGTAAGTCCCCAGTTTGTAGGAGTCCAGGTTTTCCGCTGTATTGCGATCAACCGGCGAAGTGAAAACGAGTTCGAAGCCATCCGGTTTTGCTTTCATTTCGAGAATTTCAAACGGAACCTTTCCCGTCCAGTTGAGCCGTTCAATGGAGAATGGTTTAGTGCCGATGGATGCCCAACCTCTGCTGGTTCCGCTGACGAACATTGCTCCATCGGGTGTCATTTCCAGACCCAGCGTTCCAGAGGCGAAACCGGATCTGAACGGAAAGCAGGCTCCTTGATAATGTCCGTTCACTTTTTCCAGATAGACACGCATGACAATACTTTGTGTCTGATCACCAACAAAAAGTTGGTTCTGAAACGGCCCGAATTTCCCAGCGGTGGTATCACAGGTTATCCCTGAAGCAGACTTTCCCATTTTCGTGTACGGAAACAGAACAGCAGCCGGCTCGTATTCGGGCATTTTATCGGCTTCGATCATAAAGCGGCTTTCACTATTTGGCTCTTTCGGTTTTGGCCCCATCGCTGCTTTGACTTCCGGAAGGTCATACCAGTTAAAGCCGCCTGGGTTGCCGACAAACTTGCCGGGAATCAATTGTTTCAACGAACAAGTGCCGTTCCAGGGGCCTTGGTTATCGGTGTAGAACATGTCGCCGTTTGCATTGGCTCCCATCCCGCCGGGCGAACGGACGCCGCTGCATGTGGGGATCAGTTTTCCCTCAGAATTAATTCGCACAGCCCAGCCGCGATATTTCACCTTACTGGTGAACGAACCGGTCAAACAAAGCGTTATCCACAAGTCCCCTTTGGCATCGAATTTGGAACCGAACGCGTATTCATGGTAATCACCGGAGATTTCCCAATCGTCGTTAAAACATTCAAACAGGTCTGCTTTGCCATCGTTGTCGGTATCTTTGATGCGAGTCACATCGCAGCGTTGAACGACATACAACCAACCATCTCGCCAGGCGAGCGAAAGTGGCTCGTGCAACCCTTGCGCATAAAGAGTGAAGTTCGATTTCGAAACATCTTTGGCGAAAGGATTTTCGATCAACCAGATTTCCCCCCGGCGAGTACAAACCGCCATCTTCCCGCTGGGCAATAACTGGAACCCAGCCGCATCAAGCACTTCTCCTTCTGGAAGAGTAAATGTTGAAATGCGATAGTAATCTTCTTCGGTGGGCAGTTTTTCCTCTGCAAACAGAGAAGGCGACGAAGCAAGGATTAACATCAAACAGATTGTTTTCAAGAATTGATTCATAAATATCTCACATCGATTTTTGCAGGTGAAGTTGCATCAAAAGTTCATCTCAGCGTAACCCGTATTCAGTTTCTACTCCAGCGTAGTAGGAACAATAATACTTATCTTAGCGAACACGAATGAAAAAAGAGAAATAATTCTAATTATTGAAAGGGACGTAACAAATTGAACAGGAGTTTGAAGTCAGCGCACTTCGCACGCGGCGGCATCGGGAAAGAGTTTGCCTTGCGGTGTCAGGCGAATCATGAGATCTGTTTCTTCGATCCAACCTTTGTTTTTCAAGGTGATTAATTCTGGTTCCAGCAGCGATTCAATTCGATGTCCGGTCTGTTGATGAATTCTTGATTTTTTAACGCCGGGCAGGTATCGCAGACCGATGGCGAAAAGCTCCCTGGCTCGTTGTTCTGAAGTCAGTTCATCGCAGTAATCACACGGCGGCTGTCCCGATTCGATTCGTTTCAGCCACGTGTATGAACTACGATGATTTGTACTGCGAACACCATTCACAAACCGCGATGCTCCCGGACCAAACGCCCAGTAAGGTTCTCCCATCCAATAGACACAATTGTGCCGAGATTCCATACCTGGTTTTGCGAAGTTGGAAATCTCATATTGCGAGTAACCGTTTTCTTCCAGGGTTATTACCGTCCATTGATACATTTCGATTTCCGTTGCATCTTCTACTTGTAACAGTTTTCCTTTGGATCGTTGCGACCAGAAGCTGGTTCCCTTTTCGAAGGTTAACGCATACGTTGAAATATGTGCGGGGTGTAATTGAATGGCTTGCTCAATGGTTTTTTGCCAACTTGCAAACGATTGACCAGGTACACCATAAATTAAATCGAGAGAAATGTTTGGAATCCTGGAAGAGAGTTGCTCAACGATAGTTATTACCTGCGTTGGTGTATGTTGACGTTCAAGCTGCTTCAGTGTTTCGATATCAAACGACTGAACTCCCAGGCTGATTCGATTGACGCCAAACCGTTGGAGGACCAGTTGCTTCTCGATGCTCAGGCCATCCGGGTTTGCTTCGATGGTCAATTCTGCTTTGTCTGCGAGACGAAAATGACGCAGGAGAATGGCAAGCAACTCTTCCAATTCAGATGGGGTAAGCAGCGTTGGTGTTCCCCCACCGATAAAAAGCGTATCGAGTTCTGGAGGCTGGCTGCAATTTTTCAATGACCGGGAAATTTCCAGATCAATCGCTTTCAAATACCGAGGAATCAGATCGTCTCTGCCCGCGATAATCGAAAAGTCGCAGTAGCCACACCGCTTCAGACAAAAAGGAACATGCACATACACAGAGCGGGGTTGGTTGGGATTATTTGCATCCTGCAGAGGCATACTTATTTCTCGTGGATAAAAAATCACTTGGTGGTGCGTAAGCGGAGGCCATATATTTTAACGGGTTTGGGACCGTACTGGGTATCGTAAGTGCCGAGGATGATGTCGCCTTCGTGAAGCGATGTCAGTTCGACCTCTTCCAGCAATTTACGTTTGCCAATTGTGATCGAAACTTTGTTCTCAACAACACGCAGCTTCAACGATTCTTTACCTCGCGATTCATACCGACCAATTTCGTGATCACTTCCCGTCACTCCTTTTTGATCCCTGAATTCGATTAAAAACCAAGGGCTGCCACTCGTTTTGAGTGTAACATTATAGATGCCATAGCCGTGGCCTTCTTCGTAACCGAAAATCAGGAACCAGCCGCCTGTTCCCCTGGCATCAATTCCTGCTTCCAGTTCAAAATCCTTTTCATGCCCCAGTTTAATCGCAGCGGCTCGTCCAGAAATCTGCGTCAATACTCCTTGAGAAGTCCCCCACTCGCCATCACAGATCACACGATTCAAACGGTTAATATCTTTTTCAAAGACACCTGTAATGGTAAAATCTTTGAGAGACTGAATACTCGATTTGGGAGGTAATGGTTTAGTACCTACTACCTTGGAGGAGACACGAAACAGGTACTGCCACTTGCCAAATTTTATGCCCGTCTTTTTTGTTGCCTGCACTGCGTCAGACGGAACAGAACTGATCAGTAGCAAGCCAAGGAAAAGGAACGCATAACGTTTGAGTAATTTCATGGCTGGCAATTCCTCACCCGAAAACAGGAAATTCAAAAAGAAATACTCCATAGAATCCATAACCAATTACGGCTTCGGATCGACTTTCGGGCGATGGCGTTCGATTTGGGCTTTGAAGTCTCCCAGGCTGTGCCAATAGAGTGGATGATTGAGATCGACCTCGGTAATCGCGATCGTTCCCCACTCTTTTGCCTGAGCGAGCGGCCTGCCATCCAGACCGTAAATGGCAGAGATCATCCAGTCGGCTGAGGCATCGGTGTAAGTGCTACTGATGACATACACATGATTTTCGCACGCGCGAGCCGCCCCGAGCATTGGGTTACATCCCCAGACGGGCCAGGCAATAATTTCTGCCCCGTTTTTGCTGAGTTCGCGGGCCACTTCCGGGAAGAAACCGTCGTAGCAGATCATCATGCCGACTTTGCCAAAACGTGTTTTGAAAACGGGGTACTCATGTCCAGGCATTACGCCTCCTTCGATTTCGCCACGAGGCAACGTCACTTTTCGATACTTCCCCACGATTTCGCCATCGGGACCAATTAGCACAGCCACATTGTAAACCAGATGCTGTTCCCGTTCGAGAAGACCAACGACGATATAAAGATCGTATTTTTTGGCGAGCTGACCAAAATATTTGGTGGAAGGTCCGGGGATCGGTTCTGCACAATCGGCGTATTTCAATCCGGTGCCGTAGACAGTAATCGATTCTGGAAGAACAACCAGATCGGCTTTTTTTTTCGCAGCCATTTCAATCGCTTTGGCAAATTGAGCTGGCTTGTCGCTCGGCTTTTTTCCTTCCCTTGGCTGAAGATGAACGGTTGCCAGTCGCACGATGCGCGGTTTCAAATCATCCGTTTGCTTCAGGCTGATATCGCTCCACATAATTTTGGAATGAGGCGGCCCCCAGCGAAAGTGTAATTCAACCTGCGCCTGGGTCGCCTTGGAGGGAACATGATAGATACTTGCCACTTTCGTCCAGCCGTTGGAATCGGTTTCCTGATCAACGGGGAATTCCGGTTCTGCGCGCGGTGGCTGTCCTGGTCGGTAAGAAGCAAACGTTGGCTCATCTCGTTTAACTCGCTTCCCTTTTTCATCGAGCCAGATGATCCGCACAATACCTGCTCGGCGAACCAGATCGATTCCTTTTGTTTTGCGGTACGCGGCAAACT
>JAJRTM010000621.1 GCA_024278285.1 Planctomycetota bacterium | reverse complement strand
TCAATATTATTTTCCCGGCATCGATCAAACAGAACCTCGCTAAACGCCTTTACGTTATCGAAATCTTTACGCCTGACAGTTTCTGTTGGGAACCGATAACTTTCTGACTTTTCGATCCCCGCACAATTCTCCCGAGATGCAATCACCAAAGAAATTTCTGCATCCAGCTTCCCCTGCTCGATGTGAGTAACAAAATTATCAAGCGTTGTCCCGCCGCCAGAAATGAATACCGCCAGGCGAATAGGGCGATTCAACGCTGTTGAAATGGGTGAGGTCATCTGTTTATTTTTATTCAAGCGAAAAAGAACCGTCGATCTGTTTTAGCATCAACCAAACAATAACTGCCGTATCATTTGATACCGTAGGATGGAGTGCTTGCCCCATCAAATACGGTCTCCATCTCATCAACCTATTTCCGATTGTTTCGAATCATTCAATGCAACCGGGCAAGCGAAGAGGGACGCAGCGAAATATGAATGGAAGATGCAACAACTATTGTCTTATCGATGCTTATTGACACCCAGACACATTCAATCACAAAATAGATTACGCTCACTCCTCAACCAACGCCCACCAGGATAATTGGTATAACCCGTACAATCGGCCCCCTGACTTCACACATAAAACATTGTTTTAACGATCAGTTATAGTAATGAAACTTAACCTGACGATTAAACGGGTGAGAACCTCATTTAGGAATATACTGAAAGTACGAGTTATTATCGTGAAGAAAATATCCGAACACAAGTCAAACAGAAGTTAATACTTCAATTCGTAACCCGGCAAAGCCGGAACCAAGCAGACACTAGGTTAGGCTTCCCAGCCTGACAAATGCAGTTTCGGAATATCCTGCCACTTTTTCGCAGCATTTCATTGATAATATACCAATATTGTTTTTTTATGCGTTTTGTTCGAACGTATTCCAGCATCGCTATCTTCTCTAAAGCAAGTGGAGAGTGAGGCGATCATTAGTTTTCAGGCCTTTCTTAATGCACCAGATGAAGTCAATACGTTACTGGATTTTTCTGGTCGGGGTATGCTTTTATGCAACCCTGGTGCAAGTCCCGGTACAGGCACAGACTGGCCAGTTATTGGATGCGATCGGCCCCATTAACCAATCGATGGGGGGAGCAGGCACGGCGATGCCTTTAGATGCGATGGGGGCGTTGTATTGGAACCCAGCCAGTATTTCCGGATTAAATTCTTCTGAAATTGGATTTGCCTTTCAAGTTTTTTCTCCTCAGACACAGCTCTCTTCTTCCGTTCAGGCGGATGCGTTTGGCCCTGGAATGCCGTCAGCCACTATTTCTGGACGCACGGTGAGTGATTCGGGGATTACGCCTATTCCAAGTTTTGCATTCGTATGCAAAAACCCGAACAGTCGTTGGACATACGGAATAAGTGGTTTTGGGATTGGAGGATTCGGCGTCGATTATGCTGGCTTGGCAGAGAATCCCATTACGACTCCCCAGCCGCCCAGTGGATTTGGTTTCGGTCCGGTTTTCTCTTCCTTTCAGATGATGCAAATCACCCCGACAGCAGCTTTGCAAATCACAGATCGCCTTTCAATTGGATTTGGTATAAACACAAACTGGGCGACTCTTGCTGTTTCGCCATTCAGCGCTGCGGCACCTGATGACGCAAACGGGGATAGTTTCCCAACCTATCCAGATGGCTCACGAGCAGGAACTTCCTGGGGTCTGGGATTTCAAACGGGGCTTTACTATGAAAATAAACAGAGTGGACTTCATTGGGGGCTCTCGCTGAGAAGTCCTGAATGGATGCAAACCTACAAAATTAATTCGCAAGACGAACTGGGGGCAGGGCGCTCACTTCGTTTTGATCTTGATAATCCATTAGTTGCTTCGATGGGGATCGGCTATTCAGGATGGGAGCGTTGGAAACTTGCTGCCGATGTTCGGTATATCGATTACGAAGGGACAAACGGATTCCAGGAAGCCGGGTTCGATGCCAGCGGAGCCGTGACCGGGTTTGGATGGAAAAGTATTTTCATTGTCGCTGTCGGTGCTGAATACCATGTCACACCAAAACTTGCTGTGCGATCTGGTTACACCTATAACCAAAACCCCATTCGCGATGAGGACACCTTTTACAACATCGCTGCTCCGGGTATTATTCAACATCACCTCAGCAGTGGTTTCACTTACGATACATCTCATGGATGGAGACTGTCTGTTGCTGCGATGCACGGGTTCAAGAATTCAATCAGCGGGGCCTGGCAGTCGCCCGCAGGTGCAATCCCCGGCACAACAGTATCGAGCGAGCTTTCTACTTACAGCATCACTGCTGGGCTCAGTAAGAAATTTTGAAGCTCGCTTTTGTATCGAGCTTTACGATTCGCGATCATTCTCTATTTCGAAAGTTGGTGGCGAAATCTCTTCCAGCATTGAAGCCACGTTTTTTCTTGATCGCTCCTTTTTTTGGTGTACCGTCAGAAAAATAATGCCCAGCAATATCCCCAGTGTTAGAATTCCCGAAAGTAAAATCAAAATCCCCCAGAGTTGACTGCTTTTCTGGGCGGCGTCTGAAATCGGTGTCCATTTAATTTCGTGAGCAATCAGCAGCGGCGCAAATCTTCGGGTGTCTCGTGCATCGTATGTGTACATGCGATAGATGTAGCCGGTGACCGTCACGTGGTCGATGGCTTGCTCTCCAATGGGAAACTCTTCCGGGAAATTTGTTGAAACAACGACGGTTGGATTCGATTGAGAGTCTTCTGTGTACAGCCAGGCTTCGCAGATTGTTTCGATTCCAAAATCATTCTCGCTTGCGTTACTTTTGACGGTTCGCTGAACATGCCCACTCATAATGACTGGACGCCCCTGGTACAATTCCGGGTGCTGGTAGATATCGACATACACAGGGAATTTTTCAAACGGGCGTTTTTGCGATTTTGATTGTTTCCAGCGATCTTTGAGAAAACGGTTGGCTGCTTTTTTTATTTGATTCGTATCGACATCGCGCGCATAGCCAAGAACCTGATAATAGGTTTCCGCTTCTTCCGGCAAAATCCCTCGACGCCGAATTTTCAGCGGAACATCCTTGAGCCATGCACTGATATTACTAACGGTAATTTTCTTTGCATCTTGCGCAAATTTCAAATTTCCATTTTTGTTACGGGCATCAG
>JAJRTM010000620.1 GCA_024278285.1 Planctomycetota bacterium | reverse complement strand
TAGTGGTGCTCTCGTTTTGGGATAATTTGCGCAAGCTTCGTAAACTTTTCACGTTAGTAGCACAGACGGCTTTGCACTCTGGTAACAATTCAGTGGTATTTGGTTTGGGCTGGAATTGAGGATTGTTTGTAGGGTCCGCTATTGCGGATCACCGCAGAAATAGGAGGATCCACTTCCCATCGTAGTCCGCGGGTAGCGCACCCTGCGGCATCACTGAATAGTTATGCACTCTGTTTGATGCTTCTCAATAATTCGAATTACCGGAATAATCGTTAGAACCTACCTATTTTACTGAAGCGACAGAACCGCTACGACCGATACTCGAAGATAGCATCATTTTATTGGTGTGATACGTTCATTTTGAATCAACGAGTTTTCGGTAAGGAGATATGATTATGCGGAGCGGTCTGCTGCTAAGAAAAGGTGTTTTTGCGTACCGCACGCAATTATTGGCCATCACAATGACACTGGGCGGCTTGGTCATTGTCGGTTCGACAAACGTGGCTTCTGCACAGGATGTCATTTTGAATCTGGGGGAATCGCAGGCATTTGACGCCACCGATTCTACAGCAGACAAACCTCACAAAAAATCGTTGCCACAGGTTCGGATGCAAATTCAGCAACCTTATCAACGCACTGGAAAAAGTGCAGCTCCTAAAAACTATTACAGTGAATTATTCAAAAAGTCGGAACCGGCAAGTTCATCGAACGGTGCTGTGTTTAATGCGGGATATCAAAGTAAATCAAACGGCACTTCCAAAAGTGTTGTCGTTCCAGTTTCTGCAACCGCTACACAGAAAAAAACTTCTGCACTGCCTGAATGGGCGCGTCATGCACGGGGCAGTAAACAAAAAGCAGTACCGGCTGTTTCAAATACTCTCCAGCCGCCTGTGCCGAATATTACTACACTTCCAACAGCCAGTTTGAAAATCAATCGCAAACCAGTTCCGCAACCAACGCTTCAGCTTTCACCGCAGGCTCCAGCGGCTCCGTTTACTCCCACTGTTTCACTGGGAAATATCGCAACGGGTTCACAAACTCCGAGTGTGAAAATTGAATGGAATACAAGTTCGGGAATCAATGTTGGTCAGGAAAGTGAATGTGAATTAGTCATTTCTAACGTTGGCAAAAGCACTGCTTACGGCGTCAGTGTCGATGCAAATTTCCCTGCGACGGTTCGTTTAATCGATGCTTCCCCCAAGCCAGATTCTGCCATTGAAAAACTTTCCTGGAATCTCGGGAAACTCAAACAAGGTCAAACAAAAAAAATCACCATTAAACTGGTTCCTTCTCAACGAGGATCACTCGCCGCAACCGCTCAGGTGCATTTCACCGGAGCCACTCAGGCAGAGTTTATTGTTCGCGAACCACTGCTTGCGTTAAAGATGGAAGGTCCATCCAAAGCAATGGTCGGCGACCCCGCTTCGCATTCGGTTACCATTACCAACCCCGGCAACGGCATCGCCAAGAATGTTCGGCTGGAAGCTCTCATTCCAGTTGGATTGGAACATCCACGCGGCGAAAAACTGATTATGGATGTCGGCTCTTTGAACCCCGGAGAATCCCGCACAATTCGTCTGGCACTTGTTGCAGTGGGTGGCGGAACGCAAACGATTCAGGTTAGCGCAACCGCGGATGGGAGTTTGCTCCAAACGTCTGAAGCATCAATTAATGTGATCTCACCAAGTTTACAGGCAGAAATTGATGGTCCTTCACTGCGATACAAAGGACGTGTTGCCACCTACACCATTAAAGTGAAAAACGATGGAACGATTGGCACAAGCAATGTCCGTTTGATGCACAAAGTTCCTGCCGGGTTTGACTTCGTTTCAGCCAGCAAAGGTGCCACATACGATGCACCAACGCGAATTCTCAGTTGGTTCGTCGGAAGGCTCGATGCAAATAAAGCAGCCGAGATGAAAGTGAAACTTAAAGCAGTCAAAATTGGCGAGTTCGTCCATTACATTCGTACCACTTCCGAACATGGTTCAACAACCGATTCTCAACTACTCACACGAGTAGAAGGTTCTGCTTCGCTGGTCATCGATATTACAGATTTGGATGATCCTGTTGAAGTCGGCAGCGAAACCGCTTACGAAATTCGTCTGACAAACGATGGTTCAGCCGAAGCGAAGAATGTCGGGCTTTCCTGCGAACTTCCTGCCGGCGTGAAGTTTATCTCTGCCAGCGGACCAACCAAGCACGTTGCCGATGGCAACTTGATTCTCTTCCAACCGCTTGCTTCTGTAAAGACCGGAGATAGTTTCACTTTCCGCGTGCATGTGGTTGGCAGCGTTGAAGGAAATCTTCGCTTCCGTGCCCGTATGACATCGGAAGCCTCTTCAGAACCACTCACTTTTGAAGAACAAACCCGTTTCTACGGCGAAAACTAAAACGGATTTCGTAGGGTCTGCTATACAGATCCAAACAAGGCACCGAGGTAAAACGATGGTCCGCACAGCGGACCCTACAAGAACGACTGATATTAACGGAACAGAGAATCTCTCCTCTCTGTACCCCACTTCGGAAACTGGAATTTGTAAATTTCTTCCTTGCTTACGTTCCGAAGCGAAACTCCCCGACTCTTCCACGGAAGCAGTCGGGGAGTTTTCTTTTTGCTTTGACTGCATTTTAGCGGCAAGCTAAAGGAGACTGCTATGCTGTGTAGAGTAGTCTTTTATCAATGAAATCCTGCGCAAAACTGACAGGATATTTCCAGGCGAGACGGGTCAGTTATGGCCCGGGTAACATTCGCATGTAGATTGCACGCCTGTCTACAACCGCAGAGTGCCCCGGAGATTAACACTGGCCTGTTAAATAACCCGGAAGATGGGAGAGATGAGGGGGGTTTGTATTGAGCAACTGTTGCGAGAAATAACACTTTCGTGTGCCACGGCTCTGTGAGCCGTGCTGCGTTAGAGATGGAATTATCCCAAAAACAAAGCT
>JAJRTM010000619.1 GCA_024278285.1 Planctomycetota bacterium | reverse complement strand
GAAAAACCGTCTGACCGCCTACTACGCTCGTCAGATGTCAAACCTGAATGATGCCTCTCTGAATAAAATGCTTGAAGAACAATGGGGGCGACTCAGCCAATCTTCACAGGAGCGAAAAGCGGAAATGGCAAAACTGGCAAAAGCGTACAAAGCCGCACCGTTATGGGCATTCGATGCTCGTAAAGGAGCAGAACATTTTACTAAGTTATGTGCAGCCTGCCATCAACCGGGTAAGCAAAACATACGTATCGCACCGAAACTTGCCGGCAGTGGCTCGAAAGGAGTTGATTATATCGTAGAGAACATTATTGATCCAAATGCTGTGATCGGCAGTGATTTTCAAGCCCGTATTATTTTAACCGTTGAAGGGCGTGTCATCACCGGATTGGTTGAAAAAGAAACCGATTCGGCAATCACCATTCGTACCGCAACCAACAGTGTGACCATTGCCAGGGACGATATTGAAGAGATCAATATCTCAAAAAATTCGTTTATGCCCGAATCACTCCTGAAAACACTTAACGAGCGTCAGAAAATTGAACTGTTGAAGTACCTGATGTCACTTTAAGACCAGAACTTCTATTCAACTGGCTTTATAAAAGCAATTCCGTTGATTGAATTGAGAAATTCAGCTATTTTCGATACCGTAATGCTTAACAGCCCAATATTATGGATTGTTAATAGAGTTAATCACCATCAGTAAGCCCCACGTTAAGTCCTGCCAGTTCTGTTCAAATCGAAAGAAAGTCGTTATGCCTTCCAGAATAATAATTTGCTCACTCGCTTTGTTTGCAATTACGTTCAGTTCGTCGCTCACTGCTGAGGATTGGACACAATGGCGTGGTCCGAAACGCGATGGTAAGTGTGTGGAAACGGGCTTGAAATTCCCCACAGGCGAGCAAGCCCCCAAGCTTCTTTATATGACCGAGGGGTTTGGGAAAGGATACGCAGGGGTTTCGGTTGTGAAGGGGAAAGTTTATACCATTGGCAACCAGGAAGAGGCTCAGTCGGTTGTCGCTGCGGATGCCAATTCTGGGAAAATTCTCTGGAAGACTCCAATCACGAAAGGAGCTCCAAAACATAGCTATCCGGGGTCACGCTGCACGCCAACTTACGATCAGGGAAAGTTGTATGTTGTCGCTTCTTCGGGGAAAATTGCCTGTCTTGATGCGAATAGTGGATCAGTGCTTTGGGAAAAAGATTTTGTCACCGAATGGAAAGGCAAAATGATGTCCGGTTGGGGGTATTCTGAATCTCCACTGGTTGATGGTGATCACGTCCTTTGCACTCCCGGCGGCCCCGATGCAATGATCGTTTGCCTGGACAAGAAAAACGGTAAGGAAATCTGGCGGTCTGCTGTTCCTGCTGGAGGCAAAAAAGGAAAGGATGGATCAGGCTATTCCTCAATCGTCATTTCTCATGCAGCAGGTGTTAAGCAATACGTGCAATTGACTGGGCGGGGCGTCATTGGGGTGCGCGCTTCCGATGGCAAATATCTCTGGGGGTATAATCAGGTCGCCAGTAAAGTGGCAAACATCACAACTCCCGTTGTCGAAGGCGATTACGTTTTTGCAACATCCAGTTACGATGGCGGTTCGGTTCTGTTAAAACTCAAACGTTCTGGAAACGGTGTTGATGCAGAGGAAGTTTACTGGCTGGAAAAAAGAACCTTCAACAATCATCACGGTGGAGTCGTTTTGGTTGATGGATACATCTACGGCGGACATAATCAGAATAAAGGCTTTCCGACCTGTTTGAATTTCAAAACAGGAGAAATCGTCTGGGGAGGCACAAAGCTGCGTGGCGAAGGGAAAGGTTCCGCAGCCGTTTTGTACGTAGATGGCAAGTTAATCTTCCGTTATGAAAATGGCTTGGTTGTTCTGCTCGAAGCAACGCCGAAAGAATACCGTGTACTCGGAAAATTTGAACCAGAATTCCAAAAAGGAAAAAGCTGGTCACATCCGGTCATTTCCAATGGGAAACTGTATCTTCGCGAACAGAATAAATTGATGTGCTACGATTTGCGACCGTAGTTTTTTACGGAACAGGCGAGCCAGGTCAGTGATGACCCTGGTAATGATCGGCGACAGATTCCGGCTTTTAATTGTCCAGCAGAGTAACCAGGGGGTTAACACCCCCGGCTCTCCTGTTTTCTAACCCATAGGCAGCCAGAATTGCAATGACTGGAATCAGCGGCGCTCTCATGCGGGCATTGGACCAGTAGAGCGAGTGGACAACCGAAAAAGTGATTATCATCGCCAACGCCGGCAGCCAGAGTCGGCGTCTGTTTTCGGACTTGTAGAAAATGGAAATCACACCAAGCAAAGCAAGCAGATAAACTAAAACATAAAATAAAGCCGTGCCCCAATAGATAACCGAATTCATCGAACGTGCCTGCGGACCAATCGGCACTGGTGACCAAAATCGGATTTCCCGAAGTAGAGATGCTCTGAGAAACATCAACGGTTCTGCCTGAATGTTTTTTATTGCCCTATCGTATTGTGCATGGTCGCGATCAAATTCTGAAACCAATCCACGTTCATCGAGTTGTCGATTCAATTTGTTGATCCAACTTGTCTGACTGCGAACATCGTCAGCAGCGTAATCTCCCCAGGTGGTACCAAGCGGTTGGCGAACGACTGCATCATAAAAGACGGGATTATTCCCCAATAGCAGCGTGTACCCGCCATGTGTTGTCGTTAATTTGAAATGACCAAATACCGCCAGGTTACGCGTTCCCCAAGGGAGCATTGTTATCATCGCGGAAGCTCCGACAAGAACGATGCAGAGTGTCGATTTGATGATCCTTTCTGCTCGATGAAAACTTGTCAGATCATTCATTAGATAGAGCACCCATAAAACAGCAAGCATTGGCAGCAGAGAAGGGCGGCAAAGTGCAGCGATTCCGAATGTGAATCCGGTCAGCAAATAAGCGTTCCAGGAAGGTCGCTGATCAGCTCGATTCCAAAGCCAGAGCATCAGCGTTGTCAGTGCTGCAAAAATCACTTCTGTCATCGGCAGCGTTGTATACCTGAGAAGAATCGGATCGATGGCAACAAGCAATCCCGCAAGCAACGCTCCTTCTTTTAAGCCGAGACGTTCCCCCAATTTCACTGTTGCCCAAATCGAAACTCCACCCGCAACCAGATGCAGTATCGCAATGCCGATCGTCCCGAATACTCCCGTGAAAAAAGCGAGCAGCGACGGATACAACGGCGGTCGGAAGGCGGTTGGGTAATCGGTCCCCGAAGTGCTGAACCCAACTCCTTGCAGCAAATTGTTTGCAATCCCGAGGTACGCATCGCGATCATCTGCGAATTCATCAAAGCGAATAACGATCAGCAACAAACGCAGAAGTAGTCCTGCAACAATAAGATAACTCAATCGGTTTTGAAGATGCTGCCTGATGTTGCTCATTCAATTTCCGAACGCGATACAAGTAATTAGTTTGAAATAGATCAATAAAATGCTGCATGAAACTGGCAGGATATTTTCAGGCGAGCCGGGTCAGTGATGACCCTGGTAGCTTCCGAGTGTTAAAATATCTGACCAGTCCTATTGTGGAAACCGGTCATTAGGCGGCAGAGTCACCAACCGGGCACCCGAGGATTTCAGTGATCGGTTTGATAATCAGAATAAGCGATGCCTGGAAATTAATTCCTTGGGTTACTACGCAACTCAGACAGTTTACGAACGGTGTGCAAATTATTCCAGCAATGAACCACATCTTCGATTTTTCAGTTCATTGTAGGATGGTGTGCTTGCACCCATCTTCGCGTGCCGAGTCGCATTCAATGGAAATTAGAGAGTAAAATCTGTTATTATTCTACCATTGATTCACCGGCACGAGGCTGATGAACTGGAAACCGTATTTGATGGGTGCAAGCACGCCATCCTACAGTTTGAGATGAAGTTTGCAAAAGAAAAATTCGTATTACTAACGGTAAAAGTTTGCGAACGGCTCGCAAATTATAGAAAGGTATCAGTTTGGTTACGGCGATCAGAATGAACCAGCCGTGCTGGGTTAATTGGTCTCTATTCGTGGTTCAAATCCCTGTTTGGTTCCAGCTACGATGGGTTAGGAATAGAAAAGTGAAACAGTCGTTGAGTCGGTCAACTTTTTATCCATGCAAAAATCTTTCCATCAAACGGTGTCCTTCATCAAATGTTTCCCCAGTCGCGGCGCTGATTTCGTCGTAGGTGATTGCGTCATCGGCAGTAATTCCGTTTCCTGCAATCGCGAACGGAACATAGCCGTGCGAGTGTGTTTTGGTTCGTAAAAATGTGGGATGATCGGGAGAAATTAACAGTCGATACTCTCCTTGCGATTGCAAATACTGATGCAGCGGTCCGACAATATCTTGATCCATTCTTTCCAACGCCGTTATTTTTGCAGCAGTATCTCCTTCGTGAGAAGCTTCATCGGGAGCTTCCACGTGCACAACAATAAAATCTGCCCCGGCTTTTAATGTTTCAATCGCGTATTGTCCCTTGGCTGCGTAATCGGTATCGAGATAACCGGTCGCGCCAGGAACTTCGACGACATCCCAACCAAGCAGCTTCCCCAGTCCACGAAGTAAATCAACCGCAGTAATGACGGCACCATTCACACGGTACTTCTGTGAGAAATTCTCCAGGGCAGGGTGGTTTCCCTGTCCCCACAACCAGATACCGGTTGCGCGTAGCGTTCCGCTCTGCTCTCGCTCCAGATTTTTCTCGTCAGAGGCGAATAACTCATCACTTTTTTTCATCAGCTCATTCAGTAACTGTGAATTGGTCCCGTGAGGCAGAAAATCTTCAACGGACTGATCCGTTATATCATGAGGTGGCGTTGTGATCGTTCCCGCATCAAACGGTGCTTTGGTTGTCGGATTTCGATAAATAAGCAGGTTTCGATAACTCACCCCCGCGTGAAACTCCCAGCAAGGGTCATCGGCAACGGCTTTTTGCATCACTTCGACCAGATGAGCACCTAGTTCGTCCGAAATTTGTTCTGCTGTAAAGGAACGCATTTTTCCATCGAGAATTGTGACCAGATTACAACGTACCGCCCAGTCGTGCGGCCCCAGTTCAATTCCCTGAGCAGCCGCTTCCAACGGCGCACGCCCCGTATGAAATTTCAGCGGATCGTAACCGAATAGCGACATCGTCCCGACATCACTTCCGGAAGGCATCGAAGCAGGGACATTATCAGACTGCCCGACAATTCCCGCACGAACAACCGCATCCATATTCGGCAGTTTCGCAGCTTGCAGCGGCGTTTTTCCACCTAAATATTCCTGAACTTCATCAGCCGCACCGTCTGGAATAACCAAAGCATATTTCATAAATCAGTAACCATTTGAAAAAAGAAGCATTCATACTACTGCAATGTAACGATCCCGGTTTGTGGAGTCCAGATAGGCGTTAGGGAAGTAGCTTTGCGGGGGACAACACGGGAGTTATTCTCTATGGAGTTTTCCTTTTAATTCTATTCAAAACGGAAAATTTGCTGGCAGATCATTTCGGGGGTGAGGCCGTGGCATTGAATGGTGAGGTCTGCCTGTTTTTTATAGAGCTTTGATCTTTCTTCGAACAGGTCGGTAAAACTTTGATCCTTTTTTTTGGCGATGCCACGCTCTCGGTAATCGCCCACTCGTTTTTCCAGTTCACTTAACTCCACATCAAGAAAAATGATGAAGCCATT
>JAJRTM010000618.1 GCA_024278285.1 Planctomycetota bacterium | reverse complement strand
TTCCAAACGACATGCGTCTTAGTCACATCGCCTGTTCCGCCGCCGCGAATACATTGAATGATGTTCCCGCCACCAACCATGTTGCCGGGAGCCTGAAAAGCAGCATCGATTTCGTCATCGACCAGAAAACCATCTTTGTCTTTATCCCCTTTTTTGAATTTCTTGGCAAAGGCGGGATCGAGTTCTGTCATATCCAGCTTGCCATCCTGATTTGTATCTTTCCATTGCAATAAAGCAAATTTCAACACTCGTGCGGTATCGCCATAACTTTGTACGGAAAGATACATTTTATCCCCGGCGACAACGGGGGTAGTCATAATTGTTCTTAACAATGTATTGCAGGTCCAGCGTTCCTTGCCGGTTTGTGGATCGTACCCTTTCCATTTACCGGTTCCTGCCAGAACGAGATCTGTTCTTCCATTCACGGTGCAAAGAACAGGTGTTGAATAACCAGCCAGCATGTCGCTACGGTCCGTTTTCCAACGTAGTTTTCCCGTTAATTTATCAACCGCCATGATGAAGGGCGATAAGTCGTCGTCTTGCGAGTAGATCAACATATCTTTGTAAATGATGGGCGATTGAGCAGAGCCCCATCCCATCAGATAAAATGGTTCTGGGATTTCTTTTGTCCAGACCGTTTTACCATCCGATAAATTAAACGCCATCAACCCCAGCGTACTGAAATGGACATAAACCCGTTTGCCATCGCTGACCGGCGTGCTGGAAGCGGGAACGTTGGGCGGAATAATATCGCCAATTTTTCCGGTTTCGAATTCGCGACTCCAGATTTTCTTGCCGGTGGCAGCATCGAAACAGAAGATGGCGAATTTTTCCTTGTCGATCATCGCGGTCGCAATCAGACGACCTTTCGAGATAATCGGGCTGGCAACCCCTTCGCCTAACTCAACCGACCACAAAACGTTTTCTTCAAAAGAAAATTTAACAGGCAGGTTTTTACTTTCTGTTGAAACTCCCGTTGCATTGGCTCCTCGAAACTGCGCCCATTCTTCTGCATCTATTTTCCTTGATAAATTGAACAGACAAAATGTAACTCCCAGGAATAACAAAAGAAGTCGCTGTCGAAATACCATGCTGCGAATGGTCCTGTTGATCGTCATAAGTTTGTTTCTAAATCTTATTGTCTGATTGATATTTTTTGAACCGTATTTTAATTCTTCACCTGATCAAGCACCTTTAGCGGAAAGACATCTGAAGGGACGTGCTGTTGCTTCATTAGCTTTTCAAGCCGGGCAACTATTTCCGGGTGTTGATTTGCAACATCGTTTTTTTCGCTGATATCTTCTGCAATATTATACAGTTCGGTTTTGATTTTCCCTTTTCTCAGTTTCTGCCGAACTGCTTTCCAATCGCCAACACGAATGGTTTGTTGACCGCCGTAGCCGGTGAATTCTCGATATAGAAACGGTCGTTCAGATTGTGATTTCCCAAGCAGCGTCGGGGCAATGCTGATGCCATCAATATTTTTGGGCACCGCGTTTTTCGCTCCAATTAAATCGAGAAAAGTCGGCATCCAGTCTTCAAATCCACTGATATAATCACTCGATGAACTTTGTTGCACATGACCAGGCCAACGAACCAGAGTAGGAACACGAACACCACCTTCATACAAAGAACCTTTCAGTCCACGTAATTCGCCAACACTTTTAAAGAAGAGGTAATCAACTTCCTGCTTCAAATGAGTGGTCCCGTTATCGGAACTGAAAACGACAATCGTGTTATCTGCAAGACCCAACTCATCAAGTAAATCCAAGACGTTGCCAATGTAGCGATCCATACGGGTAATCATCGCTGCATAAGCGGCGCGGGGAGTAAAGTGAGGCGTGTAACCGTAACCTTTGGCTCGCGTGAATGGGGGGTCATCCCAGCCTAATTTGAGATACGGTTTAAGTTCTGCATCCGGCACATGCAGCGCGACATGTGGGATGACGGTTGGGTAATACAAAAAGAACGGTTCGTTTTTGTGCTGACGAACAAATTCCAACGCCTGCGCGTTAATGCGATCCGGTGCGTAGTCTTGTCCTTTGAATTGATCGTAACTTTTCGGGTTCGCAGGGTCAGCCCCCTTAGCAAGACTGGCATGCCCCGGCACAGGAGGATTGTTATTCAAGACAACATGTTTTTCATCACTCCACAAATACGAGGGATAGTAGCTGTGCGCATGAGACTGGCAGTTGTAACCGAAGAAGCGATTGAAACCCTGTTTGAGAGGACGCCCCGAAGATTCCGGCCCGCCCAGTCCCCACTTTCCAAAAGCTCCCGTCACATAACCTTGTTGTTGCAGCACTTCTGCCAAGGTGACTTCGCTATCGGGAATGGGCCATTGCCCTTCGGGAGGTGTCCCTTTATTGCTGCGAACAATCGCATGCCCCGGATGTTTGGCTGTCATCAACACACAACGCGAAGGCGCACAAACTGCGTTGCCACAGTAATGTTGCGTGAGTCGCATTCCCTGCTTAGCCAATTGATCCAGATGCGGCGTTTTGATCAACTTCTGACCGAAACTACCAAGTTCGCGATAGCCAAGATCATCCGCAAGAATGAAAACAATATTCGGCTTCGTCCGTTTTGCAGCTTCGATGGTTGAACCAGTTTGCATCGCAATAAAAAGAAAAGCGATGCAGCTTAGTATGTCACTCAATTGAAAATGTTGCCTCATTAAACTTACCCTTCATAATTCCCTGGAAAAACCTCACACCGATAAAAGTTCGCACATGTTTAATTGAAGGCTACACGATATTATCTCAACAAAACAACCGATGGGGCAATTTATCTCTACTTATCTTGCCGTTTGAACAATTAGTAATTGAACGGAAGCCCGGTTCAAATCAGTGACATCCAATACGAAACCAGGCCGTCCATAAAAGTCTTCTGATGTCAGGTGCTAATTATGCCGTTTAGGCACATTATGTTGATCGAATTTTGAAATATTTGTTCTGTTCATCTTCTGAATTGCCTGACAATGTACTAGAGTTCGACTGTGGACTCTCGCGAACAAAAATCAAGATGATCCACCCTCTTCAACAAAGCAGTTGATTATTTCAGTTGCCCCACCTGGTTCCGCACAACACTTCTTGCAGATGGTCGTTGGCAATACATAAACCCGGCTTTGATGAGATTTCTGCAATAGCTTTTGCACTGGAACACTCTGGTTCCAGTTCTGTTCAATTTCCAGCATGAAACTGGATTACCTGAAAGAGGATTGCGTTCGTTTTACGGACTGGTTTTTAGAATTTTGTTATTGGAGTTTAGATGTTAGAGTTTTTTGCGAAGCATTCCGCTTCGTTTCGAGGCGATTTTTTATCTGGCTTAACCGTTGCCTTAGCGCTCGTTCCCGAAGCGGTTGCGTTTGCCTTTGTGGCGGGCCTGCATCCATCGATTGGATTATATTCTGCGTTCTTCATTGGCCTGGTCAGTTCGCTGGCAGGCGGGCGTCCGGGCATGATCTCCGGGGCAACCGGTGCGATGGCAGTTGTTATCGTCTCTTTAGTTGCCATTCACGGGGTTGAATACCTTTTCCCGGCGGTCATTCTGTGCGGATTACTGCAAATTACGGTTGGTCTTCTTCGAATGGGAAAACTGATTCGGCTTGTGCCTCATTCTGTCATGCTGGGGTTCGTTAACGGGTTAGCGATTGTGATTGGAATGGCTCAGATCGGCAGTTTCAAAATACTTGGCGATGATGGAACAATGACCTTTCTGCAAAGTGTGCCCCTCGCCATTATGATTGGCTTGGTTGCGTTAACGATGGCGATTATCGTCTGGCTGCCCCGGTTGACTAAAGCGATCCCAAGTTCATTAGCGGCTATTATGATAGTCTCTACCATTGCAGTCGGTATTAACGCATTTGCTCCGCAAAGCCTTGTTCCTGCTGGTCAGAAAAACATCGTGCAAACTGTTGATGACCTGGTGATGAACAATCTGAAAGCGAAAGCAGTTCAGGAAACAGCGATCGAAGCACAGCATCAACAAGGAATCGCGACCACGGCTGATCATCATACAACCGTTGATGCTTCAATTTTAAGTAGCGAGCAAATCAATGCAGCGGTTGCTTCGATCAAGCCTGGGCGCGATCCGTTACCCACGCTTTTCTTTCTCGATTCCCGATACGTTTTGGCTCCCTTCACGTGGGAAACTTTGATGATTATCTTCCCCTTCTCGCTGATTCTTGCAGGTGTCGGATTGATAGAATCTTTGATGACATTGACTTTACTCGATGAAATTACCGAAACGCGAGGCAGTGGTAACCGGGAATGTATTGGGCAAGGGGCAGCGAATATCGTTTGCGGTTTCTTTGGCGGGATGGGCGGTTGTGCGATGATCGGGCAGTCGTTGATCAACGTGAACTCTGGTGGACGCGGGCGGCTTTCCGGTGTCGTCGCTGCGGTAGGGTTATTGGTTTTGGTGGTCCTGTTGAAGCCCGTTATTTCCATGGTCCCGATGGCTGCATTGGTCGGCGTGATGTTTATGGTCGTCATCGGCACGTTTGAATGGAGTACACTGCACACCTGGAATAAAATCCCTAAAAGTGATGTATTTGTGATGGTGCTTGTTGCTGGCTATACCGTACTGTTCCACAACCTTGCAATCGCGGTACTCCTGGGAATTGTTGTGCAGGCATTAATTTTCGCCTGGCATCATGCGACACACATGATGGCGGATATTCACTTTGAAGATGATAAAAAAGTGTACCAACTGCACGGTCCACTCTTTTTTGCATCGGTCAGCAGTTTTCGTGAACTGGTCGATCCGGCTAACGATCCGCCGTTTGTTGTGATCGATTTCTACTTCTCGCGAGTTTACGATCAATCAGCCATGGAAGCGATCAGCAAACTGGCGCAGCGATACCGCCAGGAAGGAAAGAGCCTGCAACTACGTAACTTGAACGCAGATTTCAGACGCATGATCGAAAAAGCAGGCGACATGTCAGGCGTCATCATCTCCGACGACATGCACTTCCACATCACAAAAATGATTTGAGGGAACGCAATCAGTGAGCATGCCCGTGGTCGAGTTCTTCGGCACTTGCTTCTCGGACATCAACAATCTGAATATCGAAATTCAACTCGACACCAGCCAGCGGATGGTTCGCATCAACGGTAACATCATCGCCTTCGACTTTGGTGACCAAAAGGCTTTGCAACGAACCATCTGGTGCTTCTGCTTCGAACGTCATCCCCACTTCAATGGTATCGACGCCTTGAAAAACTTCTCTTTCAAAGACTTGAATCATTTCCGGGTTAACCTCGCCGTAACCTTGGGAAGGTTCTACTTTGACATGCAGAGAATCTCCCGCTGCTTTGCCGACCAGCGAGTTTTCCAGTCCGGGAATAATGTTCCCCTTGCCATGCAAATAGGCAAGCGGTTCGGACCCTTCAGAACTGTCCAAAACTTTTCCTTCGCCATCGGTCAGTTTGTAATGAATGCTGACAACCAGGTTCTCGCCAATTACTAAAGACATCGTTTCTCCATTCTTTCGCTTAATCTGTAAGGTTTACGATAAATCGCAAAATTGTAACCGTAAAACATTCCCTCGTCCACTTTCCTGATAGATTCGATTGGTTTACCAGACTAACATTGCTTGGTATAGTGAAGCATTGACATCATTCAACGGTCCTGTTTTTTACCGAATCCAATTTGGAGTTACCAACGTGTCACAAAATGTCGATCAATCTGCCCGTTCTTTGCAAGATGAAATTCTGTTTCAGATTGATAGCATGATTACAGAAGCCGAAGAAAATACGAAGCCGTTGGAAATTGATCCTGCCCGCGGAAAATTATTTGAACTGTTTGTCACTGCCCACGGTGCTGGTTTTCTGGTCGAAGATGCAGAAGTTGATTTAACAGCCGATGTGCTGTGCAAAAAGCTGGCTGCTCTTTGGGGTTTAGACGAAGCCGCCCAGGCATCGGTCGCCCGGCAAGAAAAAATCGACGAAAAAAACCTCGCAAAAATGAGACTGCTCTGGTCGGTCATGCGAATGTGGATGGAATGGACCTACGCCTGGGACCGCTGGGAAGAATTTCAGGTTGGCGGTTAAAAGATCTCGGCGAGCCGGGGCAGTGAGGGCTTGTTGATTTATTATTTCCGAAGTCGCGTTATTCGCTTTAAGTTAGCTTTGAACATGGTTTAATGTAACGAAACGTCTGAAAAGGCCTGTTTCAAAACAGTGAAAACATACTGAACACGACATTTTGTTTA
>JAJRTM010000617.1 GCA_024278285.1 Planctomycetota bacterium | reverse complement strand
TTTTTTATGCGGATCGGCGTGATTTCTTTCGGTGTCCGGTTTGCGAGCTTGTCTTTGTAGCGTCTGACCAATTTTTATCTTCGCAGGAAGAGAAAGCGGTTTACGATCAGCACGAAAACTCGCCTGATGATGCGAGGTATCGCCAGTTTTTGAGCCGGCTGTTCAAGCCGATGTCAAAACAATTACCTTGCGGAAGTTTCGGTCTCGATTTCGGTTCGGGACCGGGGCCAACTTTATCGATCATGTTTGAAGAAGCCGGACATGCGATGAGCATTTACGATCCATTTTATGCACCCGATATCACGCCGCTGAGCCAGCAGTACGATTTCATCACTGCAACCGAAGTGGTCGAGCATTTGCATTCTCCGCGAGAAGAATTGAATCGTCTCTGGTCCTGCTTGAAGCCGAATGGCTGGCTGGGAATCATGACCAAGCGAGTCGCCACTCAAGCTGATTTTGCAGCCTGGCACTACAAAAACGATCCGACACACGTCTGTTTCTTCTCGGTAGAAACCTTCCATTGGCTCGCGGCTTACTGGAAAGCAAAATTGATTATTGCAGGGAATGATGTCGTTCTGTTTCGCAAAACGTCAAGGTGCAGTTGATCACTGCTATGCGGTTCAGCAGTTTAAAAATCTTGGCCTTCGCGCTGGGATATTGCACCGATAAAATGTATATTCATTTGCTGAAGAGGCGAGCGTTTCGTGCTTGCTTCTGGTTTGTGTTATTGAATTGAAATGGATTCTTCACTATGTTGCGTGACCTCAAATTGTCTACAACGCTTTCCGCTCTGTTCTTTCTGGTTTGCTCTTCAGTAATCGTCCATGCGGAAGATGTTTCTACGGATCATCATTGGATATTTTCCAGGGAACAGCTTCAGCGAACAACACTCAAATCGGTAAAAGGGCCGAGTGGAAAATTTTTGGGTGAGGTTTATTTCACGTCCACGGGAAAAAACAAGCTGCCCGCGATCGTGCTGGACGGCACATCGAATTCGATCATGATTGCTGAGAAAAGCAGCCTGGTTGATTTACCGAAAAAGAATATCTCGGTCGAAGCCTGGGTGAATGTGAATCGAGCGATGGAATGGGGGGGGATCGTTGGTGCGATACACGACAACGGCACAGATGAATCGGGCTGGCTGCTCGGTTTCATAGAAGACCGCTTTTGTTTTGCGATTGCCACTACCGATAAACAGAGCTTAACATATCTCACCGCGAAATCACATTTCACGCTTGGCAAATGGTATCACGTGATGGGGGTTTATGACGGGAAATCGCATCAACTTTATGTCAATGGCAAGCTGGTTGCTTCCAATGATTCACGCGCTGGCGATCTATTTTATCCGACAAACGATACCTTCTATGAAATCGCCGCCTATCACGATTCGAACGAGTATCACCGTCTGACCGGAATGATTCACGAAGTTTCTGTTTCCAGTCAGATTCTTACCCCAAAGCAGATTCTGTCGCGGTATCAAGCCAAGAAAAATAAACTGCCCGCGATGACCACCAAGCCGGTCCCTTATCGACTGGTAAGAAGCCCTTATGCGTGGTACGAACCGAATGGCGATGTCACCATCTGCTGGGAGACAATCACCAAACAACCAACGCTGCTTCAATACGGCGAAGTTGGCGAACTGGATCAACAGATTCACGACAAAACGCCGAAGCAGAAACATCGTCTGCGACTAACCGGGTTAAAACAAAGGCAAAAGTACGACTATCAAATCTCGTTGATTAAAGATGGTCAGGAACGACAAAGTAAGAAGTATTCACTCGATACCACTTTCAATTACTGCCCGCGACCACTGCCCGATGTTGCCTCGCCTTATCCGCAAAATAAAACCGCGAAACAGTATGCAGAGACCGCAAAACAAATTCTGAATGAAACCGGGATCACAAAAGGGTACTGTCTGGTTTACGGTTTCGGAGATGGACAGTTGGCGTATGAACTGGCGAAACAGAGCGAGTTGAATATCGTCGGTTTTGATGACGATGAGAATCGAATCGCGCAGGCAAGAAAGCAACTCAGTCGCGTCAATGCGTATGGCTCCAGAATTACGGTGCGTTATGTAAAATCGCTCGATAAACTTCCGGTGACAAGAGATTTTGCGAATTTGATCGTTTCCGATTCCCTCATCACTCAGGGAAAACCAATTGGTTCTGCCAAGGAAATTGCTCGCGTGTTGCGCCCCGCAGGAGGCACCGTTTATCTGGGGCAGCCAGCCGGGGCGAGTCAGACGCTGGACAAAACAGAACTCGAAAAATGGTTCCAACAGACCGGCTTGAAGTTTTCGATGACCGAAAATAAAGCAGGTTTATGGGGGACTGCAAAACGAGGGGAAGTTCCTGGTGCGGGAACGTGGACGCATCAATACGGGGATGCGGGCAACCGCGCTTTTGGGGGTGAAAAACTGGCAGGAGTAACGCGCACGACCGATCTGGAAGTGCAGTGGATTGGACTACCCGGTGCAGATTTCGGGATCGACCGGCAAGCTCGCCTTTCTGCTCCGCTGGCAATCAACGGCAGACTGTTTCATCAAGGAATGAATCGTATGATCGCGCTCGATGCGTACAACGGGGCCTTTTTGTGGTTACTGGAAATTGGAGATTTACGCCGCGCCAATATTCCACGAGATGCAGCGAACTGGTCTGCCGATGAAGATCAACTTTACGTTGTCATCAAAGGGGAGTGCTGGGTGATCGATGCTTACACTGGAAAACGAAAAGCCGTACTACAATTACCAAACCAGAAAAAGCAGGCGACGCACGAATGGGGTTACATTGCCAATGTTGGCAACATGTTGTTCGGCAGCAGTGTCAAACAGGGGAATATCTATACCGAGTATTGGGGGCGTGAACGCTGGAACGATGGCAAAGGTTCTGCAGGAGACGGCACCGATAAAGTCACCAGCGACGACCTGTTCGCCTACAATAAACAGACCGGAAAAAAGGCATGGATTTACCAAAATGGGGCCATCGTTAATACTTCGATTGCGGTTGGTGATGGACGTGTTTATTTTGTTGAATCCCGTCACCCAAAAGTGAAAGAGATGGTCAGCGGTCGCGCCAAAATGCTTTCCGCCAAAGACCGTCGCCGCGGTCGCAATAACGGCGTCGCCAAGGAAATGCTCTGGAAAGATCAATACCTGATCGCGCTCGATGCCAACACCGGCAAAGTATTATGGGAGAAACCGATTGACACCGTTGATGGCCGGGTTGTCTTTTATCTTGTCTACGCAGAAGGACGCCTCGTCATATCCTCTTCCGCATCGGGCGAATATCATGTTTACAATTTCGATGCAAAAACCGGCAAACAACAATGGCATGTCAACCAGAAATGGGTTCGAGATAATCACGGAGCACACAATCAACACCCTGCCGTTGTCGCCGGGAAGATTTATCAGGTTCCCTTTGTGTACGATCTTAAAACCGGCAAGCAACTCGAAAGTAACATGATGGGCGGAGCGATTGGTCGCAAATGTGGCACGTATGCCGCGACAGAAAACGCGATTCTTTATCGAGGGGGCAGTAAGCTTTCGATGTGGGGAATGGAAAGCGATTATGTCAGCGATTGGCCCCGTTTGCGTTCCAGTTGCTGGCTCAGCAGTATCCCCGCAGCCGGGATGATTCTCTCTCCCGAAGGGGGCGGCGGCTGCTCCTGCGGACACTGGATGGAAACCTCCTTCGGCTTCGCTCCACATCAATCAGTCGTTAAGGCAAAAAAAAATCCGTAAGTCGGACAGGCCTGGTGAATTTCTTAAGTTGTTGCCAGTTACACTGTTGTGTCTTAGGGATAGTCCTGAAATTACTTCCCTCTTTCATTGAGTTCATTTTGTAGGGTGCGTCGTGACGCACCTTTTTTTGCACACGGAGAATCTGGTGCGTCACGACGCACCCTACGATAAACCTGCCAGGGAGATTTTGGTTTGTAGAATTGTTTTGAAGCTTACGCAAACTTTTTTCGGACAGTATTGGGCTACCCTCCAAGAGGATCACGGCACAATTTCGAGTATCACCGGTGAGCATAAACCACATTCGGGGTGCAACTGCGGCTGGCAGATTAATTCGATTTTTAGTTGATTGTGCTGTTGGATCAACGAGGTGATTTCGAACTTGGTTTCTGCTTGAGATTCATTTTGTGAATCGGTCTTCTCATCATTGAACTCTCCGAGCAAAACATTGTTCAGCCAGACGGAACCGCGGCAATGCGTGGCAGGCAGAACAATATACAGTCGCTGATTTTGCAAGCCGGTAGGCGAATTGAAGGATCGCTTGAATATTGCTGATCCACAGTAGCTGCCTAATACCTCTTGCCAACCGGCAGGCATTTTCACTCGCTTGTTTCCAGCGTCAGCTACGACTTCCCATGGGCCAGCTAGCCGAATTCGGTGAATAGAAGAATCATCTGGCATGAGGGAACCTCTATTTATTCAAAAAACTTCTCTTGAACGGAGGGCAGACATTCTTGCCTGCCTACAATACAGCATGCTCGTACGAGACAGACAGGAATATCTGTGCTCCTTTTGAATAAATTGAGGCCCCTGTTACACAACTCTGCGCCTATACCATTTCTTTAAGTGCATTGATTAAAGTATCGATTTGCTCATCGGTGCCGATGGTAATTCGAAGGCCATCCACGGTTTGATTTAACTCTGGGCCAGCTTGTTCAAACTTCATGTATCGAACCAGAATTTTGCGTTGTTTTAGTTGTTCAAACAATTCGCTGTGAGGTTTCTCTTGATGCGTACACCAGAGGAAATTCGCCTGACTGGGCATGACATCGAAACCAAATTCAGAAAGTGATTTTGCGAGCCGGGTTCGTGTTTTGCAAATTGCCTCTTTGTTTTTTTGCATCCATGGTTGATCGGAAATCGCTGCACATGCTGCTGCGATAGAAAGTGAATTGCAGTTGTAGCTATCCTTCACTTTTCGCATTCCCGTAATAATATCGGGATGTGCGATTGCAAAACCGAATCGAATTCCTGCCAGAGAATATGATTTACTCAGCGTTCGAGTAATGACGGTCTGCTTCCCAAATTCAGATTGCAGGAACTCGCCACGATGTGGGGAATCCCGAAAATCGCCGTACGCTTCGTCGAGAACAAAAATCCCTTTTTCTGGTATCAGCGAATGTAACTCTTCATCCGACCAGCAATTTCCCGAAGGCGAATTCGGGTTTGGCACAAAAACCATTTTACTTCTGCGAGCGATCTGTTTTGCACCGGGCGCGAACGACCAGTCTGTATTCAAAGGCAGATGTTCGTACTTTGCTCCCTGGATTTCAGCCAGAGTGCCATACAAAATATAACTGGGGTAAGGGAATGCGATTGATTCTCCTGCATCGACAAAGCTGCGCAGCAAGATCGTCAGAATTTCGTCACTTCCGTTGCCCGGCAATATCCAATCGGGATCGACCTGAAACAGTTCGCTGGCAAGTTCTCGAAAATGTTTGACCAGCGGATCGGGATATTTATTGAGAGGCGATGTTGCAGCTTTGCAAATCGCATTCACAACATTTGGCGAAGGAGGATACGGATTTTCGTTGGTGTTCAGTTTCGTCCAACCAGATTCCTGCGGTTGTTCCCCCGGAATGTAGCCGGTTAAACGCTGCACATCGGGGCGAAAAAGAGAGGTTATGTGTTGATTGTTATTCATATCGTTTTCAAAATAAGTTTCGTTCAGACGAGGCATCATCACTGATCTCATCAGCGTCTGATTTTTTCTTACCGGCTCCCTGCTTACGTCTCCCGGCTTTTTGTTCCTGTTGATTATGAGTGGCGGTTGCGTCGAAAGGTTCGCATTCTGGTTCGCCCTGCTGATTGAATCCAGTTAGTTGTTCGATTTTTTGCTCTGCGCTTTCCAGAACAGAATAACAATGCTTGAGCAACCCGGTCCCTTGTTCATATCGCCCGAGAGCTTCTTCAAGACCAAGTGATCCCTCTTCGAGTTGAGAAACAATTTCCTGCAATTGCCCGAGAGACTCTTCAAAAGTAAGTGATTGCTGCTGTTCGGTTTTCTTCTTTTTTGCCATTTATTTGTGCTTTATCTTTGTGATAGGTTAGTATTTTATCAATGAAATGCTGCGAAAAAGTGGCAGGATATATTAAAATAATTGGGTAGCCCATCCGCTTTTAGCGGTTGGGTTGCGTAGTAACAAGACGAATGTGCCATGTGGTCTCCAAGATTATTGGAAGCTCAAATTAAATCTAACTCACATGGCGAATTCATCTTGTGCCTGGCGGCACCCAACCACTAAAAGTGGTCGGGCTACCCTGATTTCCAAACTGGCTTACTTTTCTTCTGATGTAATTTCGATGACTGAGCTGATTAGCTCGCCTTTATTTAATCGAGTTCGTAACGTTTGCCCCGGTTTACATTTATTTGCCGAACGAATCAAGGCACCGGTTTCTGCATCGGTGGTGAGAGAGTATCCACGAGCCAGGACTTTTAACGGACTGAGTGCCTCTAACTGGGCGGCGAAAGTTCGTAATTGTTCCTGTGATCGTTCACATTGCGATTGAATTGTTCTGGTGAGACGCTGCTCCTGTTCATCGAGCAGTCTACGCGGTTTGTTTAAAAGTTCAACAGGATGCTGAAAGACTCTGCGATTGGCAATCGCATCGAGATGACTTCTGGCTTGTTGAGAAAGAAATCGCAAGCTGCCTTGCAGGCGAGAATGAATATCAAACAATTCCGTTTTGACTTCTGCAATATCTGGCACCGCGATCTGAGCCGCTTCGGTCGGCGTGAGTGCTCTGCGGTCGGCAACCAGATCTGAAATACTGACATCAATTTCATGCCCGACCGCGCTGATAATCGGAATCGGGGAAGCGGCGATGGCGCGGGCGACAATTTCTTCATTGAATGGCCAAAGGTCTTCCAGCGAACCGCCGCCTCTGCCGGTGATGATTAAATCAACATCCGGAATTCTGGCAGCTTGCCTCAAACCTTCTGCAATTTTCGGCGCAGCGGTTGGTCCTTGAACAGGAACAGGAACAACGACAAGATGCGTCAGCGGCCAACGACTTGTTAAGACCTGCAACATATCGCGAACCGCGGCACTGGTTGCACTGGTTACTAAGGCAATTTTTTTCGGAACGCGAGGCAGCGGACGTTTACGGGCGGGATCGAACAAACCTTCCGCAGACAGTTTTTCCTGGAGTTGCCGAAACGCCAGTTCGAGTGGTCCGAGTCCCTGTGGGAAAGCTTGTTCAACACTAAGCTGGTAACTGCCACGCGGCGGATAAATTTGAATCGGTCCGACAAGCACAACTTCCAAACCATCTTGAAGTTCAAACTTTAATCTCTGGGCGCGAGCTTTCCACATCACCGCAGAAATCTGTGCGTTTTCATCCTTCAACGTGAAGTAAATATGCCCGGAACGTGCGCGAACCAAATTGGAAATCTCCCCCAGGCAGGCAACCTGATCAAAATTCGATTCCACCAGTTCACGAACCTGCTGGGTTAGTTGAGAAACCGTCAACGGCTCAAGAGATTGTCGTTCCATAAATACGTTTCAATTATTGTTTAGGTAGGCATTAAGTGCTTGGTTATTCCGTAGGATGGCGTGC
>JAJRTM010000616.1 GCA_024278285.1 Planctomycetota bacterium | reverse complement strand
GGAGCCAGTTCGTAATTTGTCCCTCGGGTGACGAGCAACCAGGAATTCTCGCGGTACCCCTGTTTCAATCGGGCTTGAAGTTTTTCGATAAGCTCTCGTTTATCAGATCGGTTCGATTTCTTTATTTTCAATGCCAGTTTTTGTGTTTCTGAAAGATCGAAACTGACCCAACCATAAGGCGAAAGGTACGCTTCTATTTTGCAATGTGAAGGAGAACTTTTGGGAAACAGTTGCAAACCGTAAGTCACACGTGTCGGTGTTCCCAGAGAACGCCCCAGGGCAGAACATAATCCGTGATAGTCGCTGCAGTGTCCCTGCTTTTGCGTCATTGCATGCAAAGGATCAGCTTGCAGGGAGGCATTCACATGGTCGTATGAAACATGCTTGTCGATCCATTGCATCGCGGTGAACAGACCCGGTTCACCGCGATGTCGAGGTTCTTTCGCGCTTGCCTGAAGTTGTTTGAGGACGATGTTGAACTGCTCATTATTCGCTACTTCTTCTTACTGCTGAAGATAGGGGGCAAACGATGCCGGCCAGCTAGAAACGGCTTGTACTTTATGCGGATCGAGATGCCAGGTTAATTCGGAAACGGTCACCCGAAATTTCTGATGAATAATTTGTGCCCCTTGCGGGTTCGCTATTTCAAAATACGCGAACTGATTCCCGAATATTTTCTCGCGGGATATCGTCGGTTCAATTTTGTCGGGAAAAGTGCTGAAGGTTCGCTTCTCAATTTTCTGGGCAGCATCATTTTGCGGTAACGGCATCCAGATTTTGAGCATTTTTGTATGATACGGAGCCGTCACAATCGCAGCAAAATCGACAGCAACAGTCCGTTTATCGCCGAGGGTTGCTCGATAAGCTGCACCTGCATTCAACCGCTGAGCATAAAGCGATTGGGGAAAACTGCCATTGAGGATCAAACAACAAAAAATAAGTAACATCATTCGCATCGACAACATTCCTTCAACATTAAGACCGTCCACATTGCCAAATGATCATCATACTACGAAAAATTAAAGGTTCTGTAATCCGCTTCACACAGATTTCGACCAAAACCTTGTAACAACGGCAGTTATTCCCTCCTGAACCGAAACGGTGTTACTCACGACCCTCGTTTTCCCCATCTCCCCCACCTCTCCCCTATTTCGTAATCGTTAAAGGTGGAATTTCAGTAGCCTTGTAATATTAAGATTGGGTTAAGAAGGCCTTATTAGGTAGGCACAGGCGGGATGCCTGTTCGATAAAACTGACACAACTCTGTTTTTCGTCATAACTGTCACAACCAGAACAATCAGTTATATTACTAACGTTAAAAGTTTACGAACGGCTCGCAAATTTTTAGAAAAATAGTTTTTGGTTACGGCTATCAGAATGAACCAGCCGTGCTGGGGACTCAGTTGTGTAGCTCCTTCATTTGAAAAAAGATTCCTTGCGAAAGCATCGTATGTATCCGCGTGTCCTACTATTAACTGCAGCGACTTTTGGGATTTGCCTTTGGGGATCATTACAGGCTGGCGATGTTTCCCCGCCTGAAACTTCTGAAGAGCCGATTTTATTTTTTCAGCCTGGAAATGAACCAGTCTGGTTAAACGAGTTAACAAATCGGCTTGAAAAATCTGAACGCCGATTAACAGAGTTGGAATCTGGTTTCTCTCCTGGTATTAAACAAGCCCGATATACAGAAGTGGAATTGAGTGACGAAACTTCTGCGCTGCTCGAACGGATCGCGACGCTCGAAGGGAAGTGGGACAAGCTGGCAACTTCGGAAGCGAAGAAAAAAGCGGATGTGAAAAAGAAAACGACTTTCAAAGTCGGTGGTCGGATCCATTACGACTACTGGGACTTCTTGAACACAACCAACGGAATCGATGCGTTCGAGAATCCGACTGGGCCACTTGCAGGAACAGATCCTGAAAATCGTTGGGCGTTTCGTCGAATTCGCTTAGAGTTCAAGGGAGACATTCAGGAAAGCATGTTCTGGCGAATGCAACTTGATTTTGCTAGTCCCCAAACTCCCAGGATAAAGGATGTTTACATCGGGTTCAAAGAGTTGCCAAATAATCAGACACTCCGCATTGGTCATCAAAAACGCCCCATCGGTCTGGATGCCTGGAACAGCAGTCGCTTCAATATATTTATAGAACGCCCGCTGGTAGTCGAAGCGATGAATGAAGATGCCCGGCGACTTGGGATATCAATGTACGGTCACACCGATGAAGAATCCTTTAACTGGCAGTACGGTATCTTTCAACTCGAAAACTCGCCCTCTAACGGGGCAGTCATTGGTGATGCGAAACAGTACAGCCTGAATGCTCGTGTTTCTGGAACGCCCTGGTACGACGAAACTTCAGATGGTCGTGGATACTTTCACTGGGGGACTGTATTCATGGCCGCCAACCCGGATGGTGATAATACCGCTGCATCAACAAACAGAAACGAGGGGCGGTTCCGAACGCGGTTTTCAAATCGCTCTTCATCACGATGGTTGAACACGGGAAGAATTACAGGTGCCCAATGGTTTGAAACGCTCGGTTTTGAAACGATGCTAAACATTGGCGCGTTACAGCTTAGCGGCGAATTTCAACATACCTGGATGCAAAGAGATGACACAACAGCAGGCACAGGACCAGATTTAAACTTCCAGGGTTATTACGGGCAAGTTTCGTACTTTCTGACAGGCGAACATATTCCAGTGAATCGAAAGGTCGGCTCGATCAAACGTATTAAACCGTTTGAAAACTTCTTTCTTGTCGATAAATACAGTGGCGGAAGAGGACATGGCTGGGGAGCCTGGCAAATCGCAGCGCGATACGGAATGCTTGATATTTCAGATAACGATGTTCGCGGTGGAGTGGGCCGATTGGCAGTCGCAGGATTGAACTGGTACTGGACGCCGTATTCGAGAGTGCAAACCAATTTAATGTATGGTGATATTTCCGATCGCGCCCCCGTATTAGGCTTAACCGGCGGTCGTTCACTCACCTTAGGCATACGATTTGCCACAGATTTTTAAGTAGAATGCAGGGTCCGCTGTGCAGCCCAAAAGAACGTTTCCCCTTCCTAATTGGTACGCACAGCGGACCCTACACCGGCTAAATGAATTGGAGAAATCATCGTGAATCGAATAACTATAACGCTCTTCG
>JAJRTM010000615.1 GCA_024278285.1 Planctomycetota bacterium | reverse complement strand
AGTGAGATTTCATCTCTTTGCTCTGCTTTAATTGTTTATCAGGTAACTATTCAGCGCAACCGTAGGATGGCGTGCTTGCACCTGTTAAATACGGTCTTCCACGCAATCGTTTAACGGCAAGCCAAAGGCGACTGCGTGGGTGGGCTGGATAATAAAGGCACATTTGTTTAACAACAGGTAGATTGTGGATTTGAAATTCTTGAATAAAGCATACCTGTTTACGCAGTCGCCTTCGGCTTGCCGTTAGACAAATCATTTGTAACTGTGCAGAGTGTGCCAACGAGGATTGCTCGAATGAAGTAAAATGAAATTTACTCTTGAGTGCCAGCCGTTTTTCCGCCGCCCAGAGCCACGGGAATGCGAAGTTCTTTGCCGGCTCGTACAATTGTAAGAACAACAGTATCACCCGGTTTGTGGGCTTCGATTTCGTCGCGAAAATCTTCTGCAGAAGTGATCGCGTTGCCATCGAGAGCAACAATTAAATCGGCTGCCGAGCGATCCAATCGTTCGACAACAAACGGGCCACGGCGTTGACGAAGCACTTGCGGCCCTTTCAGCCCAGCCGCTTCTGCAGCACCGCCTTTGCTTAACTTGGCGATGAGTAATCCTTTCTCCGTTTCGTAAACACGAGAGATGCCGATTTCTGCCCGTTCGACACGACCATGCCGAATCAACTGGGGAGCAACTCGTTTGATCAGATTAACAGGAATCGCAAAACCGACACCCGAGCTTTGCCCTGTCTTGGAATAAATCGCAGTGTTGATGCCGATCAGTCGCCCATGAGAATCAAGCAGCGGTCCGCCGGAATTCCCCGGATTGACCGCTGCATCTATTTGTATGATCGACTTGATCGTCCGGTCGCGATGAATTTGCAGTGATCGATTCAACGACGAAATGACACCTGTGGTCAGTGTTCGTTCCAGTCCGAACGGATTCCCAATCGCAAAAACTTTCATCCCGACTTTCAATGGCGTGGAATCACCAAGGCGAACCGGTTGAAGAATTTCAACCGGGGCTTCAACACGTATCACCGCGATATCGTTGATCGGATCTGCACCGACAAAAGTCGCATCATACGATTCGCCATTAAACATTGTGACGCTGACTTCACGAACATTTTCAATCACGTGATAGTTCGTCACAATATGACCTGCCTGATCGATCACCACACCCGACCCGGTCCCTTCTTCCGGGACGGCTCGCAGAAAAAAATTATCGACCTTCACATTGCGCGTGGTAATGTTGACGACGCTACGGTTTACATTTTCGTAAACCAGAACATTAACCTGTTCATCAATAGTTAATTCATTCGATTCGAGCCAGCCTTTATTCAGATTCCCATTCGCGGGAGCCTTCGGGACATCGGGCAAAATAGGAATCAGCGGGAAGCCGGGGCCGCGTCTTTCCTGAGCGATAATTGCAGTCGGCTCAGAAATGGAAACCACAATTCCAGAAATAATTCCACCAACAATCGCCGAGACCAGACAGGCAGCAACAATCCGCATTTCAGATTACTCCTATATTCCAAGCCAAACGGTGTAGGGTCCGCTACTCGCGGACTATCGCATGAAATGGAGGTATTGTCCCCCAATGTGGTCCGCGGTAGCGGACCCTACGGTTAGTATCACAAACCGAAGTTTTTGTAAATAAGAGATGCGATATCGGTATCTTTCAATCGCTCGCTTTCAATTCCGGTTGAATCGGAAGTAATGAAAACAGTTTCTCTTTCGGGGCAATCAGCCGGGTAACCGTGGGAACCTTTTATTAGCGTGGCATCGAGCGGCGTTTGCTTGCTCGGCATATCGATAAACATTTCACACGGATCGTAACCCGGTTTGCGATGGATATCGACCGTTCTCGCAAAGCCGGGCGCGCGGGCATCATCAAGCCAGTAATAGTAAGCGAACCAGGCGTTCGGTTTGCTGAGGATGACAATCTCACCACTTCTTGGATGATCGAGATTTATCTTCGCTCGCTCATCACCAATAAAAATCTGTTCGATCAGTGGATCTGTTTTGAGGGTCTCTGCAACTTGTGATATCTGTTGCGAATTCTGCACATAAACATGAGCAAACTGATGATCGACCATTGCCCACGCGGCTGAATTTTCGAAATCGATCAATTCGCCCTCCTCAGTTTCGATGATCTTCAGCAATCCTGCTTCTCTGAGAATTCTGTTTGGATAAGAAACGGTATCCACTTCCGTGATTGCGTATTCGCCGGCGAACATCCACAGAACATCTTCGACACCTGCCTGTTGAAAACCTTCGATCAGTTTTTTTAACTCGGCATCCAAATCAACAACGGCCTGCTTGGCCTGCTCGCTATCCGGTCCGAATTTCTGGGCAGCGTAATCGAGATGAGGCAAATAAATATAACTGAAACGTGGGGCATATTTTTTTGCAGCGACGATAGCAGAATCGACAATCCATTGACTCGATTTGATATTCGCCAGCGGCCCCCAGAAATGTTTCAACGGGAAATGTCCGAGTTCATTTCGTAACTCGCCGTACAACTCTGTCGGTTTTGTGTAACACCACAGCGATTCAGAACCATCCGGATTGTGGATCGGGGCGAACGTGCAGGCGTATTCGGAAGTGGTTCCTTTTGTGATGAGCGGAAACCAGACGGCTGAAGTTAATTCCGGGTTATGTTCATGCAGCCGATCCCAAATGCGAGGGGCATCAATAATTTCATTCCAAAACGTCCAGAACTCCGGCTTGTGTTGCTGACGCCAATAGATGCCGTTGGCGATGATGCCATGCTCATTCGCTGTGACGCCGGTCGAAAGAGAAATTTGAGCCGGGCAAGTCACACAAGGAAAACTAGGCACAAGCGGCAGCGATGCTCCGCGATTCGCAAGCGACTCCAGAGTCGGCATCTGCGAGATGTCAACAGAACGCAACCCCGGCAAAGAAACAAGAACAACATGTTGGTGCGACATGAAAACTTCAATCGACTGAGATTTCAAGACTGGCTCCGCGGCCTGTTTTGATAGTTGATAGTTACCACTCAAGCAGGTATGCTGATGATGAACAGGCAGTACCATAACGTTACATTACAGTATGGTACCTTTTACTGAGGTACTCAAGCTTACTTCAGGATTTTTGTCTCCAAGATAATTTAAACCTACCAGCAGGGTATTAATGAGAATTGATCGACTCGATATTCAGAATTTCAAAAAATTCGCCGATGAAACTTTCGAATTTCCTTACCCATTGGATTCTTCTGATCAAACAGGTTCTTTTCATGTTTTGATTGGCGAAAATGGATCAGGAAAGACGAGTGTGTTGGATGCTCTTGCTGTTGCACTT
>JAJRTM010000614.1 GCA_024278285.1 Planctomycetota bacterium | reverse complement strand
TAATTGTGAAAGGGCGGGCTAACAAGCGGTTGCAGCCGACGTTGCTACCGCGCCGCACCAGCGAAGGCTCTGGTTATTCTGGCTGGTCTTGCCCGCAAAAGAGTCTTCGATACCCGCAACGCGGCTGAACCCAACCGTTAGCCGCCAGAGAGAAACACCAATGGAGCAGGCGCAGATTTCTGTCCAGGGCCGAGTTATTTGGTGTACAATCAAAGAGAAGTCCCATTTTCGGCAGGAGAACTTGAGATGACCCTTGACGAGAAAATCTATCACTCCATCCAACGGCTTCCCAGTGCCTTTCAGAAAGAGTTGATTGATTTCATCGAGTATTTATTGATGAAAGCTGAACGCCAGGAACGGCAGGTATGGGCTATGTGGTCATTGTCTTCGGCGATGCGGGGGATGGAAAATGAAGAGCCTCTGTATACACAGGGTGATTTGAAGGTAGTATTTGAATGAAGCGCGCAGGGCAAGTGGTTTTGTTTCGATTTCCGCAGACGGATCTTGCGGAAGGGAAATTGCGTCCTGCATTGCTGCTTGGGAAGTTGCCTGGGGAGTATGACGAATTGGTTGATTTGCATGATTTCGTCTCAAACGAGACATTATGTGGCGGAATTTGATGAGCTTGTGCGGAAGGGAGATGATGATTTCCAAGCAAGTGGGTTGAAGGTTGATAGTGTTATTCGAGTGGGACGGTTGGCTGTCGTGACTGGCGACATTCTTCTTGGAGCGATAGGAGAGATATCAGCAAGGCGATTCAGACGTATCAAAGGCAATTTGGCCGATTGGTTGGTTCGAGAATATGGCGGCTAACCACGGCTGCAGCGGACAGCGGCTTCGCCGCTCGCGGAAGCGGGCGCGATTTGCAAAGGAAGTAGCGGGTTGGCCGTGGGGTTTCGCAGTCACCGCCGCTGCCGCTGAGCCCAACGTTGGCCTGCCTTATAAGCATCGTTGAAGTGGAGAATATGAAATGAAGGCGATTTCTCTTTCCTTGCACAATTTTAGAAGCTTTGAAGATAATGTTGTAAATCTTGATGACTTTTTCATTTTGGCGGGAGCTAATAATGCAGGAAAGAGCAATGCAATAGACGCGATACGAGTTTTCTACGAAGATGGCTTGAAGTATACGCATGATAGAGACTTTCCTAAGTTTGCCACAGAGGATAACGATTCATGGATAGAGATAGGATTTTCGCTTGATGAAAGCGAGTGGGCTGGTCTTAAAAGTGAGTACCAACGCTCAGACCATATTTTGGTAGTAAGGAAAATACTTGAAAGTGAAGAGCGCAGACCAGGATTATATGCGGTTAGAGAAGACGGTAGCTTGCACGAGTCACTTTTCTATGGAGCGAGGAATATTCAACAGGCCAAATTAGGGAAGGTTATTTACATTCCTGCGGTTAGCAAGTTGGGGGAACTCACAAAGATGACGGGACCATCTCCGTTACGGGATATTGTGAATTTGATATTGGGTAAGGTGCTTGAACAAAGCGAATCTTACAATACCTTGAAGATATCGCTCTCTGATTTTGAAAATAGAGTCAGGGTAGAACCAAATAGCGAGGGACTGTCGCTGAATTTATTGGAAAGCAAGATAAATGATGAGATTGCGAGATGGGGCATTCAATTTCAGTTTCGTATCAACTCGTTATCGGTATCTGATATTGTGAAGAATCTAATAGGTCATACACTGCGTGAACAAAGATTGGACAATGCGGAGCTTTCTTCAGATGTTTACGGTCACGGGTTTCAACGATACTTAATTTTCACTTTGATAAAGCTGAATACAGAGTTTAAATCAGCATATCAGCCATCACGATCGGTGAAAAAGAAAGAGTTTTCCCCATCTTTCACATGGTTACTATTTGAAGAGCCTGAAGCATTCTTGCATCCATCCCAAATTACTGTGTTGAGCTCTACTTTACGTAGTTTTGCGTCTGAAAGCACAAACCAAGTATTGATAAGTACCCATAATCCGATTTTCCTGAGCAGGAATATACAGGATTTGACTGCATTCGCGAGGCTAACACGTGATGGAGCGAAGTCCAGAATAAGGCAAGTGTCGGAAAGAGATTTGGAGCAAATTTTCTCAAGAAATCAAGGCGAGGTTCAAAATTGGAATCTTCCGATTTCGCCGGAGGATTTGGACATAGAAATGGAAAGCATTAAGTACGCGCTGTGGTTAGATGAGAGGAGGGCAAGTGGCTTTTTCGCAGATAAGATTCTGTTGGTGGAAGGTCCCACAGAAGTTGCTTTAGTTAATTACTTGATACAGGAAAAATATTTACCTGCGGGAGATTTCTATGTTTTTGATAGTTTAGGCAAATATAATATTCACCGTTTTATGAATCTGTTTGGAGAGTTAGATATCAACCACGCTGTTTTGTATGATAGTGATAATGGAAAGCACGGTGCTGTGAATGAGACAATTGAAAAATCGAAAAATGCTAGCACCATTGGCATTGATAGTTTTGACACCGATATTGAAGGGTACTTGGGCATTCCAAGTGTGAGATACAAACACCGCAAGCCTCAGCATGTCATGTACCATGTTCGCGCAGGGAAAGTTTCGGAAGAAAGGTTAAATGATTTATCCGCGCAAGTGAAAAAGATACTCCGTCTTGCAGTGTAATTAGGGCAGGCCAACCCCGTTTGCACCGGACGGGGCTAACGCCCCAGGGTAAGCGGCGCGATTTCCAGGCAATTGGTTTTGGGCAAAGTCGCGTCAGGGTCAAACCCGCCCCGCCGGTGAAACCCACGTTAGGTGCAGGTACAAGAAGTCTGGTCAATGAGTATTCAAAGTGAATTAACTCGTCGTCAGTCCTTATGGCAACGTATCTTAGATAAAGGTTCTGTTGCTTATGGGGTTTCCCCGACCAAGCTCCGAGAATTAGGGAT
>JAJRTM010000613.1 GCA_024278285.1 Planctomycetota bacterium | reverse complement strand
GGAGAACCGGATTGTGCCAACTGGTCTGATCAGCACGAATGCAACAGATGGCATCTTCCAGGGCGTGTTCACGAATTTTCTTTGAAAAATCCTTGAGCATTGGCGGTTGTTATCTGGCAGATTTCTTCAAAGCTCACGTTGTAGCATTCAGCGAGTACTTCTGCAGTATGCTTCACATAGGCTGGTTGATTTCGTTTTCCGCGAAACGGAACCGGTGCCAGGTAAGGAGAATCTGTTTCGACCATCACGCGATCTTGGGGGATTTTCGCTGCCAGTTCTCGTAGTTCTTTGTTTTTTTTGAAGGTCAACATTCCAGAGAACGAGAAAAACATTCCCCAATCCAGGCAACGAGCTGCTGTTTCCCAACTGCCACAAAAAGAGTGCATCACTCCCTTGAAATCGCCCTGCTTTGCCTGTTCAGATAACATCTCCAGAATATCCTGCTCAGCATCTCGGCAATGCACAATAAACGGCTTATCTACTTCTCGTGAAAGTTCGATATGCCGATGGAAGTAATCGATTTGCTTTTCGATTGGCGCATAATCCCAGTAGCGATCCAGTCCGGTTTCCCCGACTGCAACCACTTGCGGATGCTTAGCCAGTTGAACAATTTCTGCCCATTGTTCATCGGTTGCTTCTGTTGAATAGTTGGGATGAATACCAACAGCGGCCAATATTATTGGATGTTCTTTGGCAAGTTGCAGACTGTTCTGACTACTTTCAAGAGTGGTCCCAATGGTGATGATTTTTATTAATCGATTTTCCTGTGCAGCATTCAACAATGATTTCAATTCCCCCGTTAAGGAAGGTTCATCCAAGTGGGCATGGGTATCGATTAAGCCGTTATAATCTGTGTCAGTCATAGAATATTTTCAATCAAGGCGAGCCGAGCCAATGATGGCCCTGGTTACTTTGCCGGTCAAATAAAGGTGCGTCACCCAGAGTTTAACAGCCACCGATCGCCTCAGAAAGTCTGTTACGTTTTCTTCTTCTGGGCTGGTTTGTGCATCGCAAAATGAATTGATTCGAATTCGCTTGCTCGGCAGGCATCGTAAATAGTAACGACATCGCGTAACTCAACATCATCAGCAATATCGAGAATGACCGGGCTGTCGCGAGCCACATCAGCAATCGCGGTGAGTGTCTGTTGGAATTGCTCATAATCGTTAAAAATGCGACCGTTCATTTCAATCGAAGCGGTTGGCTGCTCTGGCGTTACGAAAAGCCGCAGGTGAATTTCGGTTGCCCAGGTTTCCTGTGGTTCCAGTTGCTTTGCATCGACACTCCCCGCGGCCAATTCGGTAGGTAATGTCATTTCAACGACTTGATCCGAAGCGACACAAACAAAAAAGACGAGAAGCAGAAAAACGATATCGATCATCGGGGTCATCGTTTGTGACTCCCCGAAATCCCGTTCGCGTGGTAAGACAGATCGTATTCGCATGATAAAATAATTCAGATCCATCCGAATAATGCGTGCTTTCAATTTTGAAAAGCAGGCTAGCCACGGATGAACACGGATCAAATGAGAAAAAGAAAAAGAAAAGCAAGTCATTCTGCATGAAATCAAAACCAGGCAGTCAAAACAAACTCCTTTTGTACAAACAGGTTCTATTCATTTATGGCACATTATTCCATCTGATTAGTAACTGAATCAATCATCCGTGAAAATCCGTACTACTAACGGTAAAAGTATGTGAACGGCTCGCAAACTCTAGAAAAATATCAATTGGGTTACGGCTATCAGAATGAACCAGCCGTGCTGGGTCCATCTGTGGCTTTTTAATGATTCGACTGTATAGGCGAGTCGGGGCAGTGATGTTTCGGTTTACTCCGCAGGAACGACCGCAAAAGATACTTTCTGGATTCCCGCTTCGGCACAAGCCATGAGTATCGGTTTGACTAACTCATAACGGGAAGCTGCATCACCCCGGATGCGGACTTCGCGATCTTTTTTCTCTTTCGGTTTTCCTGTACCACTTTCTGTTTCCAGAATGATTCCTTCCAATTCCGGCCAACTGACCACGCGGCCTGCGACCAGATATTGTTCTTCTTTCGTGATGGTGATGACCAACCGGCGCTTCGGAACTTCTTCTTCGTTCGTTGCCTGTGTTGCAGCGGGCAAATCGACCGTTTCGAGTGTTTCGCTTTTGACAAAATGTGTGGTGACAAGAAAGAAAATGATGAGCAAAAAAACGATATCGATCATCGGGGTAATAATAAAACGCAATGATCGGGAGCGAGGCACCTTTGCCGTTTTCATGTCGCCCCCTTCGGATTCTGTTTTTCAGCAGAGGCGGTCCGTGCAGCCGTTTTTCGACGAGACCTCCATGTTTTATAGCCGTTAAAAACTTGCTCCGCCATCAACGAGGTTTCTGAAACAAGTTCATCCACCCGGTTGCGTAAAATCGCAAAAGCAGCCAACGCGGGGATCGCGACAGAGAGTCCCATTAATGTCGTCACCAGTGCAAAAGATATTCCTGGGGCAAATTCAGAAACCGAAGGTGAAGCTGAAGATTGGAATTCCATAAACGCTTTCATCATTCCCGAAACCGTCCCCAATAGCCCAAGCATTGGTGAAAGAGTCCCAATCACATTAAGGTATTCTACTTTGCGCATCATGCGGGCAGAATGTTCTGCACTGGAATCTTCGAGGGCTTTTTGAATTTGCAGGTAACCCATTTCTGTTTCAGATAAACCAGCTTGCAGCATGTCACCCAGAAAACAGGGCTTCTGTTTGCACAGTTCGTTCGCTTCTGCAAAACGACCATTGGAAATGAGTTGATGAGCCTGCTCGGCGAGCGAGTGAGGCATTAACACCGAAATACGCAGCGTTAATAACTGCTGCATGATCAGTGTGAGCATTAAAACGCTCAAGCCGATAATGATATATCCAATGTACCCGCCCGCTTCAAGAAGTGCCCGCCAATCCAATGCGAGCGAACCACTTGCAGATTCGGCAAGCATCAAAAATCGATCAATAGCCGGGTTCACAAAATCCATCCTTGTTATGAAGACAGGTGAGACTTTCCAGTCTGACCTACGAATTATCACCATTAAAACGATGGAGTAATAACCGATTTGGTCGATTCTGCGAAGACCGATTTGCCCTCAATCAGCAGGGAATCAGCGGGAAATGATCTCAATTTCGTACAATTTTGGCCAGTTTTTCCCGGTTACGTACAGTTTTCCCGTTTGAGCATCGAATGCGATGCCGTTGTACACGGCTTCTCGCTTGAATCGCAATGAAGCTGGTTTGAGCCCTTTGAGGTCGATCCAGGCAATGACTTTTCCTCTTCGTGGATCGATTCGGATGATTTTATCTTCGTACCAGATGTTCGCCCAAACTTCGCCGTTGATGTATTCGAGCTCATTCAAATTTCTAATCGGCCTGTTTCGATCTTTCACCGCGATCCGTTTTTGCAGCTTGAATGTTTTCGGGTCGTAGAATCGAAGTGTTGAAGAGCCGTCACTCATGATTAGCGATTGACCATCGAAAGTCAGCCCCCATCCTTCGCCGGGGTAGCGAATGGTTCGTTTCAGTTCTAACGTTTTGGGATCGTAAACGAAGCAGACGCGGCTTTTCCATGTAAGCTGAAACAGCTCACCATCAGCGACCGCGATCCCTTCCCCAAAAAAACGAGCGGGTAATGCGATCCCTTTAGTCACCCGACCTGTTTTCAAATCGACTTGTCTGAGTTGCGATTTTCCCTGCTGCCCGGTCCCTTCCAGCAGCACTCCTTGATAGACAATCAAGCCTTGGGTGAACGCATTTTTATCGTGAGGATATTCCGCAACGACACGATAAGATTGTCGCGGTGTAGAAGAACGGCGAAATTGACCGGACGCCCACGTGACACACAGCAGTAACGGAGCTGCAACGAGCAGCAGAACAAGTCCCTTTTTCTTCCATGAACTTTTCATAAATTTCTCATAAACAGAAACAAGCATTATTCCATTCCGTTTGTTCTGCAATAATTAAAAAAACCCGAAATATCGGATGGCGCGCTTGCACGCTGTCGTTTATACATAAGTATTTTGTAACTATTCAGTGATGGGTGGCTGGGGACAAATTGTCGGAAATAGCGTGAACAATTGACGTACGACTGGCGACAATTTGCCCCCAGAGATGCAACGAGATTTC
>JAJRTM010000612.1 GCA_024278285.1 Planctomycetota bacterium | reverse complement strand
GCATATTCGCCTTGGTAAGCTTGTGCATTTTCTCGCCACCTTCATCAGTCAAACGAAGTTGGATCGCCCAGGTTCCCCACTCGGTTTCCTGCTTGGAAGCGAATTTGATGTCCCTGTTGTTTAATTCAACTTTGGGATACAGATAAAACGTCTCCTCTTTTTGTCCACGCCCATTTCCGGGAAGTATGACCTTAGTCAATCCCTTGCCGGGAAGATCCTGCGCAAGACGAAATTCAATCTTCACCTTTACTGATTTTGAATCCTCAGCAACACCCAATGAAGGGGAAAGTTGCAGGAGCAATCCAAAGAAGGAGAGCACCAATATCATCCGAGAGAGTTTCATGATTTCCACCTATTTTTTTGACTGTTTTATTTCAACTGAAGTAAATCCCACCGCTAAGAGCAGGCGAGCTACTCTGTGACTAGCCAATCTTTATTCTGCCACCAACACAAGCGAATTTGGTTTCGGATAACTCACTGGAACATACTCAATATTAAATGGATGTTTTTGATTTTTTAATTCACTTACAGAATACTCCATCAAGTTGTTTTCAACACAATAGATGACAACCAGCTTCAAATATCGCCTTAGAATCATTAATGGTGGAAATGTTTTTTTATAATCCATCCACTCCATCAGATCTTTTTTTCCTTTTGAACTGTTGCAAGACTGACAAGCGTAAATCAAATTATCACCTTCATCCTTTCCTCCGAGTTTTTTAGCGAAGATGTGATCAAGAGATAAATTCTCAGTTGAACCACAATAGCTACACTTGCTCCCTGATAATAACTTAATTTTTTCATCATCAAACATTGTTCGTATATTCATTGTCTCATCAACGAGACCCTTGAATAATTTTGCCCTGATCATGTAGTTAAAAGTCTCGTACTTCACCTGCCTTCTCTCTACCGCTGTATGCGACATCGCAAGATTTGCATATGACCAGAATAAAACTTCTTTCACTGTATTTAACTCTTTTTTGGACACTGCAACTCCCTTTTTCCAACTCAGAGGAGGGTAGCCCGACCACTTCAGTGGTTGGGTGCCGCCAGGCACAAGATGCTGGCGCCATGTGCGTTCAATATCATTGAAGCTTCCAATAAAAAACGAACCCGCATGGCGCGAGCCTCTTGTTGCTTCGCAACCCAACCGCTAAAAGCGGATGGGCTACCCAGTTATTTCAAAATATTCTGCCACTTTTGCGCAGCATTTCATTGACGTTACGTCTCTTTGCTGAAATGATTTGCGCAGCGTGCGTCCAACTCACTTTGTTCATGAGTCACTCACTGCTTGCCGAGCCGTCTTGCGTTTCAAAGCGGCGTCCAATTCCTGCTGTAAATCTACCGACAAGACTCGTCCTGCTGCAATGTCCGCTTCGCCTTCAGCAAGTTTTGCACGCAAACGATCAATGCCAAAAGTTTCGTCGGTTGCCGGATCAATAAGCGATGTCGGCAAATTAGAGACTCCAGGCTGCTCTTCAGTATCGAGGCTTTCCAATAACAACCGGGCCAGTTCCTCTCGTTGCTGCGTAGACAATTGAAGCGTAGTTTGTATCAATTCCTGAGTCAGTTCTATCGGCATGATCGTTTTCCTGTGAGTAGAAGAGACCGGCATTGTAACATGCGATGCTGTCAGGAGTCAAAATATATCTTACGTTTTCGAGTCTAGGGTCCGCTGCCCGTGGACCATCGCATGAAATGTTCCTCGTTCCCAAGGTCCACCTTGGGAACGCAAGGGACAGAAGCTCCTGCTTCACGTCGGTATTGAAAGCCATCGAAAATAATTGAACACTCGCAAGAAGCAGGAGCTTGGGAACGAGGAGAACCTGTCGCTGTCCAGCTACATTCTATTCCAATCCGCTGGCAACAGCCTGTTTCATTTTTTCAAGGCCGGTTTTTGCAACAACTGCCGGGTCTTGCTTCCAGTATTCTTTGTTGAACAGTTCCAGCGAAAGTGCCCCTTGAAAGGCAATTTTTTGTAGCGATTGAAAAATCAATTTCATCGGTGCGATACCATCACCCGGATAGACTCGCATCGAATCATTCTGTTTTTCACGAGCAGGCTCAGCCAGGTAGTCATTCATGTGAAAAATCTGAATGGCATCACCGGACATTAAACGAATCCAGTCGAAACCAGAACCGCCCCGAAACAGATGATAGATATCTGGAAGTATCGCAGCTCGCGGATGATTGGCAGCCGTTGCGACAAAGATCGCTTCGGAAATATGCGAAAGATTTTTTGCTGATCCCCAGATTTCGACTTGCGGAATCACTTCCATCGAAACCCCCAAGTCGAGTAAATCGTGATACCGTTTCGCCACCTGAAGCAGGTCTACCTTGGGACTGGCTTTGCTATAGATACCGGCTGGCGGTGCTGCGATCCGTTTCCCGCCCAGTTGTCGAACTAGATCCATCCCCCGTTTTGCTTCCTCAAACCCTGCTTTCCGCTGCTGTTCATCATCAACAGCCCAGCGAGGAAACCCGATGGCCGATTCGATTTGCAATCCAGTATCCTCCAGTTGCTTACGGACATCACTCAGTTTTCCACCTTCTTTAACAAACCGATCAATTTCACCAATCCACGGCTCAATACCGTCGTATCCCGCTTTTGCTGTGATCTTTACCAACTCAGGCAAAGGCAACTTCGCCGCACTGATCGTACTCGTATTCAGGCAATACCGAAACGAATGACATTTCGCTTCAGATTTATCCTTCTTTCGATCTGCGGCAGTCAAGGCAGAACAACTAAACAAGGGTACCGTAACTGCGAGTGATGCCGATTGAAGGAAGGAACGCCTGCTGTTTATTTCGGATATTTTGTTTTTCATCATGTCTTCTTTGAGTGAGTATAAAACAGGGAATCTCTATTAATTCGTTTTGCTAAAAAAATTGCATACTCTGCACAGTCACAGATAATTTGTTTAACGGCAAGCCAAAGGCGACTGTGTAAAACAGGTATGCTTTATGCAAAAGTGCCAAATTTAACTTCGACCTGATGTACAACAAATGCATTATTCTTGATCGTGTGCAGTATATTTCCTGTTATGAACTGACACAATGCCCTCAGGATTCAGAGAGGAATGCTTGCCAACTTAATAATTTGCAGAGCGATTCATTCACACGAAAATTTCAACGCCCATTTTTTCGGGAAAATTGAACCCTAATCTCGCTTCCCGTGTCAGACTGGTCATTCTCTTGATGAAAGATGTTACCAAGTAAATCCCAGCACGACTGATTTGTTTAGCCAGTCGTTACAACAGATAGAACAGTTGACCATTTGTAATACAATAATCTGTCCTTTTGCAGATTCAGTTGCACTAAATTGAACTGTTCTGTATAAATAATCCACAAGTGGAAATCTCCACAATCCGCGGGCGATTAGCTCAGTTGGTTAGAGCGCTTCGTTTACACCGAAGATGTCGGGGGTTCGAGTCCCTCATCGCCCATTTTTTTAAGTGCTTACCGGACGTAGACTTACGTCACTCGCCTCTTTCGCGATGCGGTAGTTTTGACACACTACCTGACACACTTCAGTGCTTCTAATGCTCTGGAATTGTCGCAAATGAAAGGCGTTATCATGGCTCGCAAGCCGTCACCACCGGGGTATTGTCACCATAAAACATCGAATCGGGCATATACCCGCGTCAATGGGAAGCAAATTTATCTCGGGGATTATGATTCCAAGGAATCCCGTACCAAGTACGCGGAAATTGTCGCTGACTGGTCCGCTGGTAATCTCGACAAATACGGCGAATCTGTTTCCATTGCCCGATTGTCGGTTGCTTATCTCAAGCATGCTGAAAAGTATTACGTTAAGAATGGTGAAGTTACTTCGAATGTTCATCGGGCGAAATCTGCATTAAGAACATTGGTCTCTGAATATGGGAAGCTGCAAGCTGATCAGTTCAAACCGATGAATCTGGAAAAGCTGCAAGAGAAGTTCATTGAATTGAATCTTTCCCGAAGAACGATCACAACCTATATCGATATCATCCGTCAGGCGTTTCGGTTCGGCGTGACCAAAGGAAAAGTTCATGTTGCGGTCTGGCAGTCGCTACTTGCCGTTCGGCACCTGCAAAAAGGGCGAACAGAAGCAAAGGAACCGAAAGGGGTCAAGCCAGTTCATCCTTTTGATATCATTAAAACATTACGCGAACTGGGACCAGTGGTAAAACGGATGGTTCGTTTGCAACTTATTACCGGAATGCGACCAGGCGAAGTTCGTTCAATGAGATTATGTGATATCGACCGTTCAAAAGATGTCTGGGTATATTCACCTGAGAGCCATAAGACACAACATCACGGACGATCCCGATTGATTCTTCTCGGGCGGAAGGCTCAACGGATTCTAAGGCCACTGTTGAATCGATCTGAGGAAAGTTACCTCTTCTCTCCCGAGGAACTGACACAAGTTGTTGGCGTTGCAGGCAAGTTGCATTACGTACAACAGTACGACTGGCGAAGTTATTACCGGACAATTGCCAGGGCATCAAAACGGGCCGGTATTGATTGTTGGGGACCAAACCGACTGCGACACAATTACGCAACTCGCGTCCGCAAACGATTTGGCTTGGAAGCGGCTCAAATTTTATTGGGGCATAGCAAGGCCGATGTGACGCAGATTTACGCAGAACGTGACATGCAAAAAGCGGAAGATGTCGTTCGAGAAGTTGGTTGACGATTCCCTTCGCGATGAGGATTTGAGATAATCCGATCAGTAGACAGTTAGCAGTAATTCAGTAAACAGAGGCCGTTGTTCGAGGCGTTAAGCGGCTTTGATGTTACAATGAATTTGTGGGTAGCTCCCACATCGACGGACGCAGGAACCGAGTTTGTAAACGCCTTACTCGGGGCTTGCGTCCGTTATTTTTTTGGAAGGCGTTGGCGATGGGCGTTTTGAAATTGGATGAGTTTCGCGTTATATGGGACCATTACCAACTATGCTACAGTTGTGTTCTTAGCGTTATAAATTCTGGAAACGAAATACCTGATTTTGAGTATCGCTCACTTCAGTATTTATCACCACGTGAAGGGAAAAGGGCTGCAGATTGTGTCAACAGTTATTCAACTGAAGATGGCATTGGATTACCATATTGGTACATCGATGGAATAACACCAAAGCAATATGTTTATTCATCGGTTTTTGGTAATGGTGCCGAAGTGGTTGATAATTCTGCTTTCAAGACCAGTAGAAATTTGGGGATTGTATTTGATGCGGTTTGCTACGGAGCATGGATGGGATTTAAGGAGGGCGTTAGTAATTTTGAAGACGAAACATGCGACCGAAACAATGAACTGTACACCGCGTTTTTTATAGGCGACGATGAATTCTTGGTCAAACACTGGGATACATTGATTCCGTTTATGAATCGATTGAGTAAAGGAATCGAGAACTGGAAAAACTCAATAGATACTTGGCCTTTTACATTAGCTCAACTGCATGCAGACTTAAAGTACGAGTTTTCCATGGTCTGTCGTGAACATCCTGATTTTTATCGCAAGTTAAAAGCCGAACAGGACGCAGAACAACAATCGAAAGACGACGAGGCCTTCAAAAAATGGGGACTGACACTTGACCGAGAAAACAAGGTACTGACTCGGGAAGGATACAAAACGCCTATTTCATTGGAACCGCGTGAAATCAAGCTGCTCACGGATATTGTGCAATGTCCCAATGGTGAAATACCTCAAATGATTAAAAAAAATCGTGTTGGCAATGCAGTTTCACCTAATGGGCGAACTATTGCGTCCAGCTTAAAGCAGTCTCTCGAAATCCTTGGAATGACACTAACGAGAGGGCCAAAATATCAGCTAAAAGAGCAAACGTCACGACCTTGACGTAAAACGTCACTGCCCGTGACGTTGATCACTTTGCTTTAATGCCCTTCGTCACGCCTGCAACATTGCAGGCAATCGCTATTTTGATGAAGGGAAATGAAATGCTGGATTTACGAACTGAGAAGCTGGAAGAGGCTCGAAAGATTGCGAACCGAGTTTTAGGCAATGGGATTGCTCCCAACACAATCTACCGCTGGATACGCAAAGGCTCGAATGGCGTGCGTCTGGAAGCGATTAAAGCCGGGCGGAAATGGTTGACGACACAGTCCGCATTTAATGAATTTTTGAAAGCTCGCACTGAATCGGCACTGCAAGACGATGCTGTTCCCGATACTGAAAACGGGATTCCCGCTGATGTTTCGCAGGAGGAACTCGAAGCGGTTGGCCTGTTGTAACCGTGCAGGCCGTCATCGCCAGCAATAGCCATAATCGCCATAACAAGATTATCTGAATTACACGTAAAAATACCCGCCAGGCTATCACACCGGCGGGCTTTTACTGAAATGCTATTCCATACCAAAGGAACTAATGATGCAAGGATACGATTTTCATCGGACGGAATCAACAGCGATTGAGCCGTATTTGCAGGAATGCAGACGCGATGTTAAAGCCGGACGCAGGCCGAAGCAACCGCGGACCAATTCACAATTGAAGGCGGCTTTCCAGGCGGGCATATCGACCATCAAGCCGGCTCCGGGGGAATATCCTGATGCTTCTGGTTGGATTGATCCTGCACCGTTGACCGAACGGCAACAGGAACGCTTACTGCTCACACTTCTGAAAGACAAAACATTTCGCAATGCCTTTAATGCGGTACTTTGCAAGAGGGGGCGTTGATGTCGAGAATAAAGGAACAATTGGATGCTGAATATGTAGATCAACCTGCAGGTGGTACGCCATCAAAGCAGAAACGATCTGACGAAAAATCACCGATTATCTGGAAGCCGAATTTGATTTCGTTTGGCGATATCAGGCCGAAGCCGATTCACTGGTTGTGGCGGGAACGATTCCCGAGTGGCTGCATCACGACACTTGTGGGGCGTCCGGGTGCGGGAAAAAGTTTTCTCACTTGCGACATGGCGGCTCACATTTCAACCGGCACCGACTGGCCCGATGGGTGCAGTTGTTCGCAGGGGGATATCATTTTAATCAGTTGCGAAGATGATCCGCATCAGGTGATACGACCGCGACTTGATGCACATGGTGCCGAGGTCTCTCGGGTTCATCTGCTGACGACAAAATCACGCTACTGTGAAGAGACAGGCACAGTTGAGAATTTGATATCGCTGCATGATGTCGAGTTGATCGAACAGACCGTCAAACAGTTACCCAATTGTAAGTTGATCGTGATCGATCCGATTGGTTCTTATCTCGGGTCTGGCGTCGATGCCCATCGCGATAACGATGTCCGTTCGGTACTCGCACCGATTGCCAAGCTGGCAGAAAAGCATGATTTATCTGTCGTGCTTATCGTGCATACGCGCAAGGGGGCCGCTGGTCATGCGGATGATATGGCACTCGGCTCTCGGGCATTCGTTGGAATTTCTCGGGCGGTCTGGCATGTGATGCAGGACAGCGAAGACGATAAACGTAAATTGATGTTGCCAGGCAAGACAAATCTCTCTGCGCAAAACAGCGGGCTGGCTTATCGAATCGAAAGCGATATCGAAGGCGAATCGGCTCGGGTGGTCTGGGAAGAGGGGCTTGTCGAAATGTCCGCAAATGATGCGATGGCACAAACCGATGGCGATGGTGAACACACTGCACTGAATGAGGCCGTTGAATGGTTGGAAATTTACCTTGCCGATGGGGCGAAATTAGGGAAGCAACTCAAACGAGATGCGGACTCTGACGGCATATCAAAACGAACACTTGAGCGAGCAAAATCGAAGCTAAAAATAGCGTCAGGTCCGCAAGGTAAGGCCGGTCCGTGGATGTGGTCACTTCCTGACATTTTTAAGAGTTCGCCAAGTATTCCAAGAGTTCGCCAAGGCGATAGTGTTGGCGAACACTTAGATTCTTTGGCGAACTCTTGGGATTCACTTCCTGAATGTACAGGTGAGGTCTTTTGAGCCATGAACGCCAAAACAACCAAATCAGACCAAAATGACGACGATTCAGCAGACAAAAAACAGACGAATATCGACGCAGCAAAACAGATAATTAACGATCTGATGGACCGCGGTTTCATCGTCACGGTTGAAGGCAAAAAACTGCGAGTTCATCCAGAATCGAAACTACTGTACAAGGACCGGCTCAAACTCAAGGTTTATCAACGTCCGATTCTTGAATATTGGCAAGAATTACAGGTAGCAGAAGGCATCAAGCCAGAAGCAAACCAGACCGAACAAGCGACCGGTTCACCATCGATCACACAGTACGCACCAGACCGCACACTCCGCGGACCTGCTCTTTACCCAGGCAACCAGTAGAAGGAATAGCGACAATGGCGAAGACAAATAGTACCCTGTTTGCTCAATATCGAGATTGCCCGATCTGTCACGCTACCGAGGCAGTCACGATCCCCACCAAATCCGCGAACTTCTTCAGATGTGGAGAATGCAATCAGGCAGTGAAGTTGAACGCAGCGGGGCGGCTGGTGGCGTGGTTGGATATTTACCAGGCAGGACGGAAACGAGGGCGATAGCCATGATCTATCGGTCCCTCAGCGGTAATAGGTTCAGCCTCTCAGAAAATCGATGGTTCCTTCTGGGGCTTTTGAGTACTGGCGTGGCGAAGCCGATGCTCAGATATTTTCTCCCAGAGAAAAATAAAAAAACTGGTTGCTTGCTGCCTAATGCGACTTAATCAGGATTTTTTGCAGCCAGTAAAAATCGCAAAGGGGGTAAAAAGGCGGCTGACTACTCACCAGTGATCAGCGTTACACAAAGCCTACGATGCCAACAATAGCAAGTATTGACACACTTACGGGCAAAATGAGTGTTTTGAACGCTCTTAATGTTTTCTATTGCAAAGTGTCGATAATGTCGATAGACTCTATAAAACAAGGCGTTTCCGCGTTGTTGAAGAGGTAAACGGTAAGTCAACTGGAGTGGACTTCGAGTCTTTTACACCGAAGATGTCGGGGGTTCGAGTCCCTCATCGCCCATTTATGAGAGTTATTGTCAAATGTTGTGTTCTGGGAAAAATGAATTAGGCGGCTTTTTGTTCCTGCAGGGTTCCGTCTTTGAAGGTTTTTCCTTCGATTACTAAACTGATTTTCTCGTAGCCTCGCAATCGTCTCCATTTCTTG
>JAJRTM010000611.1 GCA_024278285.1 Planctomycetota bacterium | reverse complement strand
GGGTTCTCCGCTAAGTGGTCAGCTTTGAACAATTTATTGTTTAGGCTGGCTAACAAAATTATGACAAAGCGTTGATCGGAGATTGCAGTGACAACTAATGACGCACCGTTCCGTTTTACTCAAGAGGGCAACCTTTCCATTCTGACATTACTGCCGGAATTGAACAATGTCCAATGGGGTGAAATTGACGCCATCGGCACGCAGGTTCTCAGTTCTTTGGAATCGCAGGCCCATCCATTATTGATTGTTGATCTTTCCCCTTTAAGTTACATGGGATCTGCAATGGTCGCATTGATCGTGCGGGCATGGAAAGCAACTCAGCCTAAAAAAGGAAAGATCTGCGTGATCTGTCCTCATGCAAGTGTCAGAGAAGTACTCAAACTGGCTGCTCTGGATAAGGTTTGGGATATTGTTGACGACATGGATGAGGCACGTGCATTGGTTGGGGCGAGCCGAAGTTCAGGAGCGTCAGGCGGCAGCGGTTCGTCTTCCGGAGCCGGCCTTTGGATTATCGGCTTGATTCTTTTAATTGCCTGTGGGGCTTTGGTTGCCTTCGCTGTAAAACCTGAGCTACTCGGCATGAAAAGCGAAAAAAAAGAAGCACCAGCAAGTCAAACAGAAACGGAACCAAACAATACTGAATCAGACAGTAAAGATTCCAAAGAGGCTTCCGAACCAGGTACCGATAAGAAGGCAACTGATAAAACGGATAAACCTGACGCTTCCACAGAACAACCAACGGTAGAAAAACCTGCTTCAAAAGAAACAACCCCAGAGAAGAAAGAGACTGTAAAAGAAGAGAGTCCCAAAAAAGAACCGGCTGAGCCTGAGAAAAAAGAAGAGGCTAAACCGAAAGACGAAAAAGAGCCGACCAAGTCTGAAGCAAAATCAGAACCAAAGCCAGAAAGCAAACCGAGTCCCGAAACAAAAGCAGAATCAAAGTGATTATTAAAAATTGAGAGTAGAGGGAAATAGAACTGTCCTTCCTTGTTTTAATCGCATAATCTATTTGAAATGACAGGTGGCAGCCTGCTTTGGGTTACAATTTGGTACGTTTCAAATTATGCTTTTATCAATAAGACGCGATGCAGAAATGGCAGGATGTTTTAGGCGAGCCGGGGGTGTTAACCCCCTGGTTACTCTGCGGTCAATCTATACTCGAAATTTACCAGGGTCATCACTGACCCGGCTCGCCTACTTCTTGTTTGGTTCCGGCTATGCCGGGTTAGGTTACACGTAAGCGAAAGTTTATCGCCCCATTAATATCGCCCCATATAGTAATGAAGGAGCAAGGCATCATGAGCGATTCTGAATCTGCTGCTGAAAATCAAGACCAGCCTGTTGGAACTGGCGGCGAAGTTCGCCAAAAGGCACTCCAGGAAGAATTGCGTTCGCTGGTCGATGTGGTCGGCCCAGGCCCACTTGTCGATTTGCTTCTTGAAAGAGCGTTTGGCCTGGGTGCAACCGATATCCATTTCGATCCACGAGACGATGGCTTGCATATTCGTCTGCGTGTCGATGGAATTCTGCATGACATTCTTGTGCTGGCCTCAACAATGACTGCACAAGTAATTTCCCGTTTGAAGTTGATGGCCGGGATGGATATTACCGAAAAGCGTTTTTCACAAGATGGGCATATTTCTAATGCCGTGTTGAAAAATCAACGAGATATCCGTGTGGGGTGTGGTCCCACTATTTATGGCGAACGACTCGTCTTGCGACTGATGCCTGAATCGGGTTCTTTTTCCACACTCGATTCTCTCGGTTTGAATGAAAATCAAATCAATTCACTGACACACCACATCAACGCCCCTTACGGTATGGTGCTTAGTGTCGGACCGGTCGGAAGCGGAAAAAGTACAACCATGTATAGCTGCCTGGATTTACTGAATGATCCCGGCAGAAGTTTAATTACCATCGAAGACCCGGTCGAACGGCGAATGCACGCTGTCAACCAGATTCAGGTTGATACCAAAATCGATTTCAATTTTGTTGAAGCGCTTCGCGGAGTGCTTCGGCAAGATCCGGATGTCATCATGGTGGGAGAAATTCGTGACCCTGAAACCGCACACATTGCAGTACGTGCAGGATTAACCGGTATTCGAGTTCTCAGCACGCTGCACGCCAACGATACCACTTCAACAATCGATGTTTTTCGAGACTTTGGCATTCCGCCCATGTTCATCGGCGACAGCGTCAACTGCGTTATCTCCCAGCGTCTGATCAGAAAAGTTTGCACTCATTCGTTTGAAGAATATCATCCCGATGAAGGACAGTGCCGATTTTTGGGGATCGATCCTGAACAAGCAGAGTCCGTTACCCTCAGGCGTGGCGTTCCAAGCGATACCAATTTCCACACAGGGTTTTCCGGACGAACAGGTGTGTTTGAAATCTTGGCGGTCGATCCGACATTGCGTGAAGCAATTATTCACAATAAGTCCAGTAAAGAACTACAAAGACTTGCCGTCGAACGTGGAATGATCACTCTCGAAGAAGCCGCCAAGAAAAAAGTTCTCGAAGGCATAACAACGATAGAAGAAATTCATCGCGTGTTGGTTTTTGCAACCTGATTATTGCTCAAGCAATTGGTTATAAAATCGCCATTATGCAGGTTCGTTCCCCGCGAACTGGCCTGGTAGATTTCTAAAATAGTTGTTGTTTTTATTGTTGTGATTTGTTTTTTAGTTTTTGTTTTTCAGTTTGTTGTAGGGTGCCACGGCTCTGTGAGCCGTGCGAACTGAAATTTAAGCTTTGTTTTGGATGATTTCCACCCCTAACGCAACACGGCTAACAGAACCGTGGCACACGAAACCATTATTTTTCGGCATCAATGGGATTTTCATCATGAGTTGTTTCACAAATATAACCCTTCGCCCCATCGCTATCGCTTTGATGTTGCTTGTTCATATCGGTTTCGTTGAGCCGCTGCTTGCTGATGAGAAATCGAAGCCGAATATCATTTTTATACTGGCAGATGATCTTGGCTATGGAGACCTGGGTTGCTTTGGGCAGAAGCTGATTAAAACGCCGAATTTGGACCGGATGGCAGCAGAAGGGATGAAGCTGACAAATTTTTATGCCGGCTCGACCGTTTGTGCTCCATCGCGATGTGTTTTAATGACCGGGCTGCACACGGGGCATTGTCAGGTACGAGGCAACGGCAGAACCGATGACCAGCGTCTGCGGGATGCTGATGTAACGAATGCAGAAAAACTGCAAGAAGCGAATTACAAAACGGCACTCATTGGCAAGTGGGGACTGGGGCAACCGGGCGGCAGTGAAGAGGGAATGCCAACTCGTCAGGGATTCGATTACGCTTTTGGTTATCTGAGCCAACGGCATGCTCACAATTATTATCCCGAAATTCTCTTCCGAAATGGGTCGATTGTTCGGCTGAGAAATGTTGTCCACAAAGTTTCTGAAGGAGACTGGGGTGCAGCCGGCTGGGCGACCAAGCGAGTCGATTATTCACACGATCTGTTCATGGACGATACGTTCCGGTTTATCGAACAGCAAGGCGAACAGCCATTCTTTTTGTATCTGGCGCTCACCATTCCTCATGCGAACAACGAAGGAACGCGAGGCACCGGGAACGGGCAGGAAGTGCCGGATTACGGTATCTACACCGATAAAAACTGGCCTGATCCAGACAAAGGACAGGCAGCGATGATCACTCGCATGGACACCGGCATTGGCGAATTGTTCGCCAGGCTCAAAGATAAAAAACTCGATGAGAACACAATCGTCTTTTTCACTTCCGATAACGGTCACCACAAAGAAGGGGGCAACAATCCGGAATTTTTCGATGCAAACGGCCCGCTGCGTGCAATGAAACGAGCACTTTATGAGGGCGGTATTCGAGTTCCCACAATTGTACGCTGGCCCGGAAAAATCCCGGCCGGTTCGGTGTCTGATCATATCGGTTACTTCGGCGATTTCTTTGCGACCGCGTGTGATCTTTCCGGACAAAAAACACCGGCCGGTCTCGACAGCATTTCGCTACTGCCTGTTCTTACCGGCTGTTCAGGGCAACAAAAAGAACACGACTATCTTTACTGGGAATTTTACGAGCAAGGTTCGCGTCAAGCTGTTCGGCAAGGGAATTGGAAAGCGATTCGGCAACCGATGCTTAAAGGTGAAGTACAACTTTACAACTTGAAGAAAGACCTCGGGGAAGAGCATGACCTGGCGAAAGAGAATCCACAAATGGTCGAAAAACTCGTCCGATTGATGGATCAGGCACACGTCCCCCATCCCGATTGGAAAATCCCCCAGCCTAAAGGGAAAAAGAAGTTTCAGAAAAAAAAGTCTCCGAAAAAGAAATAAATGTAGGGGCTGCTGTTGCGATAAAAGCGGTTTCGTGTGCCACGGCTCTGTGAGCCGTGCTGCATTAGACTTGGAATTACCCAAAACAGAGCTAGAATTTCAGTTCGCACGGCTCACAGAGCCATGGCACCCAACAACCTTTTTGAAGTTTAACACAGGCCAGTGCACAACCCTTGGCAGACAGTGGTTCGCAGTGGTCAACCCTGCGAAAAGACGAGATGCCATCGCTGAAATAATGCAGTTTGCTCAGACGGTTTCATGGAATTTTCTTCATCGCTATGATTGTCCGTGAACCTTCACTCGGGCGGGTACGTATTGTTCACCCGTCATTATTTTCTTTGCTAGGATTAACTCTTGGAATATCTCATTCCTCACCACTGGTTTGCGGATGCTTCTTCAATACTACTGGTTTTGTATGCAGTAGGAGGACTCTATTTTCTCAGCTTGGGAGCAGAATGGCTCGTTGAAGGTGCCTCTGCGATAGCGTTTCGCTTTGGAATGCCTGAAGTTATTGTGGGAGCAACGATTGTTTCTCTGGGAACAACAATGCCTGAGTGTACCGTTTCGGTC
>JAJRTM010000610.1 GCA_024278285.1 Planctomycetota bacterium | reverse complement strand
TTAGCCAAGTTAGGAGGTTACAACAACCGCAACACGGAAGCCCCGCCCGGCCCCCAGCCGATCTGGATTGGCATCCGCCGCATGACCGACTTCACCCTCGCCTGGCTCACCTTCGGCCCCGGCAAAAAAACTTATGTATAAGCAACAGCGTGCTTGCACCCATCAAATGTGGTCTCCAGCTTCATTGGTTTTATGCCGGTGAATCCATCGTCGGATCATAACTGTTCCAACTCTTTTCTGTTATGGAACGCAACTCGGCACGCGAAGATGGGTGCAAGCACGCCATCCTACGAAAAACGACCACAGATCTGACAGTTATTGTTTGGTCAATGTATAAGAAGATGTTTTATAAAGAATAATCCGGAACTTAATTGGAAAGAAACTTTGATTAAATGTCAACATTGACGCCATCAGAAAAACAGACCATCATCCAACCAGTTTCTACTTTATTGGGCTTAATTCGCCAAGAAAACAGCAGGAAGAATCCCAGCACGGCTGGTTCATTCTGATAGCCGTAACCAAACCGATATTTTCATATAATTTGTGAGCCGTTCGCAAACTTTTACCGTTAGTAATATAAAATGCAACGTCACTGGCTGGTAATAACCACGATCTATTTTATTCTTGCCTGCTCCACAAATTTGCGAGCACAGGAACCATCTGAACGAGCAGGGCAGGCTGATTTTCCCGGTAATTTTCGGGCGATTTCGTACAATGTTCAATTTTTACCTGCGATTGCCCGGCACACCAATAAGCGGTCGTTGCCCATTTATCGAGCAAAACAAATTGCAGAAAAGATGACCGCTTTTGATATTATCGGGCTGAATGAAACGTTTGACGACGAACCACGAAAAATTATTCATGATCATCTCAAAAAAAAGTGGGGGAAAGATTGCAGTATTATTTACGGTCCCGATCCCAGAGATGGGCGATTCAACGGCGGGCTTTCACTTATTTCCCGATTTCCGTTCGTCAAAACGAATTCGGTAATTTACAAGAACTTCAGTTCTCCTTTGAAGTACGGAGTTCAAGCCGATGGATTTGCAGCAAAAGGAGTGCTGTATGCACGAGTGATACTATCGGAAAAGAATTTCGGAGAAAAGAAACCGCTTGATATTTTCGTCACACATTTTGAAGCCCGAGATGGTTCGTTAAGACGAAAACAATTTGACGAACTGGCAAGTTTTATCAGCAAGCAAATTTCGGTCGATGTCGATTTCATTTTACTTGGCGACTTAAATACACGAGGGAACGCCAAGTATCGCGTTGCCCTTCATTCGACATACAATCAACTGTTTGGTGTTCTAACCAAAGCGATTCCCGAGCATCGCCTTGTGGATACCTGGCCAACCCTGCATCCTGATCAAGATGGGGGTACAAAATACCAAACCAAAGCGACCGGAGGCCCACGGATTGACTACATTATTATTGGGCAGGCAAAGAAATTGGATGATCAATTGGAAGTGGACAAGGTTCAGGTGAATCCGTATCTCGATAAAAAAGTTGACGCTCTTTCAGATCACTCGGCTGTAGAAGCAACACTGAAATGGAAGTAACTTTCGCCTGATTCGGTCAACTCTGGCAAATGAGTCTCTCTAATAATCTGTACTACTGATGGTTAATTACTTTGCGAATTTCGCAAGTTACCGGATTGGAAAATCAATGCTACACGCGGTAATTATGGCGGGCGGAAGTGGAACTCGTTTTTGGCCTTTGAGCAGGAAAGAAGTTCCCAAGCAACTACTGAATTTGGTCGGTGATGAAACCATGATTCAGCAAACGGCGAATCGTTGTGCAGGTTTAATCGATCACTCACGTATGTGGGTGGTGACGAATGCGAAGCAGGCAGCAGCAACCAGAAAGCAGTTGTGCGACTTGCCAGCCAAGAATTTTTTGATTGAGCCGGCTGCGCGAAATACTGCCCCCTGCATCGCGCTGGCAGCGGCACATCTCCTGAGCAATGACCCCGATGCCATCATGCTGGTGATGCCCGCCGATCACGTTATTTCAACGCAAGAGAATTTCCAGCAAGGAGTTGCCACTGCCTTGGAACTGGTTGAGAGCCAACCGAATCTGTTGAGTCTGTTTGGCGTCATTCCCACTTTTCCATCAACCGGATTTGGCTACATCGAGCGAGCAAAGGCGATGATGGTATCTCAGGGACAGGCGTTTGAGGTGAAGGGCTTTCGCGAAAAGCCAGAGCGAACCGTGGCAGAACAGTACCTTCAAGCAGGTACTTTTTTCTGGAATTGTGGTATTTTCCTCTGGAAAGCAGAAACGATTCTGGATGCTCTGAGAAAACACGAACCAGAACTGATCAAGCAGATTGATAAAATCACAACCGCGATTGGGACCAGGGATTATCAGCAAGTTCTAGAAAAAGAGTTTCCGCTTTGCCCGGCGGTTTCCATTGATTACGCGGTCCTTGAACGAGCAAAAAACATCGCTGTCGTTGAAGCTCCTTTTCAATGGGATGATCTGGGAAGCTGGCAGTCGCTACAGCGACTTCACGGCGAAGATAAAAATGGCAACACGATCATCGGTTCACATTTGGGGATTGATACTTCAGATTGCGTCATCCGATCTGGAGGAAATCATTTGATCGCCACGATTGGCATTAAAAACTGCATCATTGTTCACACGCCCGATGCAACTCTGGTCGCAGATAAAAACGATGAAAACGCCATCAAGCAACTCATTGAACTGCTTCATCAACAAGGCTTGCAGAGCTATCTTTGAAAGCGGTTTCTTTTTACCGATTTCGCCAGAGAATATTTTCGTCGGGACAAATTTGCGGAATGAGATGTTCAATCTCTGCACGAAATCTTTTGGCATCTTGCGGGTAGCCTTTGGTTGGTTTCAGATCGGGGAGATGCGTTCGCCAGAAATGATTGAACATTTCCATGCAGGTTTCTCGCACATACTTGGCGACCATCGATGCGAGCGCAACGGGGAAATGCCGTTCGCTTTTTACGCCAAAACAGATGGAGGTTGCTCCTTCACGGTATCTGCTTTCTTGTTGAGATTCCTGCTCCGCGATAAAGAATTGATCTGGAAATGCTTCGAGCAAATGTTCGAGATAGCGGTTTCTGCCGCCATGTTTGTCGGCCCAGATTTGTGTGGGAACATCTTTGGCAGGGCGAATATGTTTCAGAAGTTTCAGCGAGCATTTTGTCAACAGTTCGCTTTTGTTGCCAAATTGTTCGATTAAGTGATTGAATCGCTCGGGGCAGACTATTTCAACAGCAATGGTTTCCAATTTTAGTTCCATCGGTTTCAAGAATTGTTTTAACTGCAAACCATCTCTTGAAATCAGAGCTTTATCGCAAGCGAGTGGAAGTTCTAAATCGCGATTCTGATACCAGGGCTGTTTTTCAAAAGAGGACGGGACTGATTGACCGATTTGCTGGATGAATTCCTTGAGTGAACCGGCTTGATACCCTGCCAATGAAGTGAAACCAAGCACGGATCGCTCGAGTGATTTCAATCCTTTTCCCGGCGAGTAAACTTCTTTGGAGTCTGCAACATGCAAGCGATGATCACCTCGCCTGGGCGAATTGGTCGCGATTGGATCCAACTCTTTCCAGAAGTCGAACGAAGCAAACGAAGATTCTTGCACAGACCAAAGCGTTGCAGCGATCACCAATGGACCCAACTTGGGACCATAGCCAGCTTCATCCATGCCAATAATATAATGCCTTGCCACAATCGCGTTCCCGCCTTTATTGTTTCTGCAATGTTTAACCGGGAGGCCATTTTAAGGCTCGTTTTCCGAGAAGGTGAAAGTGCAAGTGATTCACTTCCTGCCCGCCATCTGGTCCCGTGTTGAGAACGGTGCGGTAGCCGGATTCCAAACCGATTTGCTTCGCTATTTTACTCAGTACGACCAGTAAATGCCCCATCAGCGGGGCGTCCTGCTCGCTAATTTCGGCTAGCGAAACAATTGGCTTTTTAGGAATAACCAGTACATGCACAGGCGCCTGCGGATTAATGTCGTTAAAAGCCAGGCAAAGATCATCTTCGTAGACGATCTCCGCAGGGATTTCGCGACTAATAATTTTATCAAAGATCGTTGGTTCGTGATTCATGTTAAACTTTCTCTTCTCATTGCCATTCAGCAAGATCCCGTCTCGCACATGGGAAGGGTCATTTCGAAAGTTGTGCCTTGCGGGCCTGTGTGGAATACTCGTAATCTACCGCCATGCCTTTCGATAATCTTTTTACTGATCGCCAAGCCCATTCCCAAACCACTTTTATTGCTGGAGTGATACATATCAAACAAGTTCTCAGCCGAGTTACTGTCAATTCCATCTGCGGTATCAGAAATGGTTAATTGCACAACATCACCTTCAAGCAATGCCGAACGTACGGTAATGGCATGTTGAATGTTTTTTTTACTTTGGCTGATCGCCTCAATCGCATTAAGCAGAAGATTCACAACAACCTGCTGCCCCTGGATAAAGTCAACACACATGACCGTTACCGATTCATCCAGTTCATTTTTCAGTGAAATATCTTTACGTTTCAATTCTGTCTGCACAAGTTCCAAAGATTTCGACAACAGTTCCTGGGGATTCACTTGAGTCGGTTCGATCTCTTTTTTCGTTGCAAAATTGCGAGTTTTATGAACAATTTTTCGTGCCCGAAATGACAATTCTGCGATCAACTGGAGAACCTCTTTAAGCTGTTCATGGCTGATGTTTTCATCATCTATTCGATGCAGGCTCCCTGTGGCATAATTACCAATCGCAAGTAAAGGTTGTTTCAGTTCATGAGAAATTGTTGCCATGATTTCGCCCAGCATTCCGAGTCGGGTCAAATGGCTCAATTCATCAAGGCGTTCTTTGGCTTGTTCTTCCTGTTCACGCTCTCGGGTAATATCTCTGGCGACAATTGTTGCCCCGATAATTTCTCCTTGATGATAAATGGGGCCCATTTGTGTCGAATAAAGG
>JAJRTM010000609.1 GCA_024278285.1 Planctomycetota bacterium | reverse complement strand
CTACCCAGCACGGCTGGTCTGTTTTGACCGCCGTAACCAAATACTGATTTTCTAATATTTGCGAACCGTTCGTAAACTTTTATCGTTAGTAGTACAAGGCGATGAAGACCGGGTGTCGAATTGAAGAAATGCAGTTTACAAGCATTTCGCGTCTGGAACCAGCGATTGCGTTGTTGTCAGCCGTGGCGGTCACCAAAACCGAAAGTCCGACCACCGTCCCGACTGGTTCGTCCTCTGGCGAGGCGGGACCAAACTCCACGCCATGCTCGACGGCTACATCGCGGCAAAACAACTCAATAAATGTGGTAAAACTAAAGGCTGTAACGCACCCTTCTGCTCTACCCGATCCGCTGAATAGTTACCAGAAAAAGGTTACTCGATATTTTGCATGATGTTTCAAGCTGTTTGCATTGTCCGTAACCGGTTAATGACATTTGTAATAATTCGTACCGCTTCGTCGATTTCTTCGCGGGTTTGTTTTTTATGCAAACTGAAACGTAGTGAAGACATCGCAACAGCCGGTTCAATTCCCATCGCAAGCAGGGCAGAGGAGGGGGTTGCGGAACCGCTTTTGCAGGCACTGCCAGATGAGCAGCAGATGCCTTCCAGGTCGAGCGCGACCAACAACGGTTCTGCTTCGATATCAACAAATGAAACATGAGACGTATTCGGTAACCGGGGAGCCTGCGCCCCATTGATGATGATCGGAGCACAGCTTAATTGCAGAGATTTTTCAAAGTGGCTTCGTAATTGATGAATGTGGCTCGTTAATTCGGTTTCGTTTTCCTGCCAGATTCTTAATGCCTCCGCCATCCCTGCGGCTAATACCACCGATTCTGTTCCCGGTCGCCTGCCTTGTTCCTGAAAGCCGCCTACGGAATGTGGAACGAACGGAACATTCTGTTTCAAGAACAAGCCGCCGATACCTCGCGGACCATGACATTTATGCACCGCGATACTGGCTGCGGTTGCTTCGGTATGATGAAAAGAAACCGGCACCCTTCCGACTGCCTGAACCAGATCGACATGCCACAATACCTTGTGATGTTCGCACAATCGCTGAATATCGCTTAAATCTTGAATGACGCCCGTTTCATTCTGCGCATAAATAATGCCAAGTAAGCCGATTTGCTCCCACGGTAAATCGTTCAATTTATCGCGGTCGATCAGTCCCTGCTCGTTGACTGCGATTTCAATAATGTTCCAGCCGGCTTGCCGTAATCGCATGGCGGATTCTACCGTCGCAGGATGTTCTGATCCGGTAATAGCAAACGTGCGTCTGCTTTCTGGAATCGAAACGGCTAACCCCTGCAATGCAAGATTCGTCGATTCGGTTCCGCCGCTGGTGAAGATGAGTGCTTCTGGAGAGCCTCCCAATATTTCTGCGATTATTGCACGAGACTCTTCCAGCGATTGCCTCGCTTTACGACCAATTTGATGAGGTGAACCCGGGTTCCCAAACGCAACTTCAGAAACCTCGCGCATCTTCTCCCAGACACGATTATCCATCGGTGTTGTTGCATTCGCATCAAGATAAATCAAACGATCAGACACAAGTTTTTCCCCTTTGCAGTGTGATACCCGAAGGCAATTCCTAACGCCTACACCCTACTACCTAACGCCTATCCTATTCTTCCGCCAAGACAAACAGTGGTTCTGCACGTCCATTTTTATTTACAGCATAAGGCATCCAGACGAGGGCGACTTCTGAGATGGTGATATCCGATTTTCGGGGACGCACCGCATACTCGACCACATCGAGCAGTTCCGGGGCAGTCGTGTTTTCCAGAGTCGCGACTTCTTCTTCGAATTTTGTTTCTAAATCTAACAGCCGTTCCTGTTCCAGTTCGAGCCGTTCTTCGGCTTTGACGACATCCTGTTTTTCCTTGGAAATCTTGCCTGCACTTTTCATCGCGGTTGCTGCTTTGGAAATATTGGCTCGCGAGGCCATTTTTCGGCCTAGAATCGCTCCCAGAATTGTTGAGCCAATCGAAATAAACGAACTGAAAGATTGATTTTTCGATTGAGCCTGTTCTTTTCGTACTCGCTCTTCGGCTCGCATCACTTTATCCCGTGCAATGCGAAATTTGGAGGCGTATTTTGCTTTCAGTTTTTCCGTTTGCAGATTACTTTGATCACGCATCACTTGCGAAACCCGGAGCCGAAATCCTGATTCGGTTTCATTGGGAACCGAATACATTTTGGGTGAACTGATCTTCCAAAGCGGCAACGGCACCTCACGATAAATGTGATCCTTCAGTTGCTTTTTCCAGGTACGGAATTTTGTGTAGCGAGTTAAATCGGGAGAAAGTTCATCGAACTTCGCCAGCGAATCGGCTTCGCGATCAAATTCGAGATCGGGCGACCAATGCAGATTACACAGTTCCCAGATATCGACCTCTCCCTCTTCGTATTCATCAACGATTAGCGCAGCGGTTCGCCACAGGTCGATATCCGATTTAGAATCGGCATAATGAACTTTCGCCAGGCCAACCACGCCCCCGCGATAAACCAACTGAGAGTCATGCGGCAACGGTTTCGAGATCGCCAGATAACGCTGCACGATAGAATCCGACAAACCAGGCGGCATCGATGCTAATTTTGAAGCTGCGGTTTGAGTTTCAATTGAGGTTCGTGAATTCGCAATAATATCAGGAGCAGGGAGAGCTTTTGCTTTTTTATCAGCCATCAAAATGGCAATCTGCTGGCGAGTCAACGGACCACGCAAATATGAAAGTGCCCAGCGAGTTTGAAAGACAACCGGATGATCTTCATGCACATTGTGCAACAAAAATTTTCGGCTCCCCAGTCCAGAAAGAATGTTGCTGATTTCTTTGCGATTAAACGATGTTCCCGTTTCCCCAGATGCGCTTTCCAGCCCATCGAGCACACGGTTTTTATCTCGTTCGGTTTGCAACCGTCCTAAAAACCAGGTGCCTGTATTTGAAAGCCCTTTGTAATCGAGATCGACCGGGTTTTGTGTCGCCAGTACCACGCCCAATCCGTATGCCCGCGCTTGTTTAAGAAGTGTCAGCATCGGTTTTTTACTGGGCGGATTGGCAGTCGGCGGGAAATAGCCGAACACTTCATCCATGTAAAGGATGGCACGTAGCGTTGTCGTACCCGGTTGCGCTCGAACCCACGAGAGAAGTTCGTTCAGCAGAATCGTGACAAAAAACATCCGCTCTTCATCTGAAAGATGAGCAATCGACATAATCGAAATGCGAGGCTTGCCCGCTTTTGTGACCAGTAGTCGTTCGATATTTAGCGGTTCGCCCTTCATCCAACTTGAAAAACTGGGGGAGGCGAGCAGGTTATTCATCCTGATCGCGAACTGGAAACGATCTTTCTGCGGGAAGAATGTATCGAGATCCATGAAGCCAACTTTTTCAAAAGGAGGCTGTTGAATCTCGCG
>JAJRTM010000608.1 GCA_024278285.1 Planctomycetota bacterium | reverse complement strand
CCATCCGCAACCGCTTCGACGTCAAAAATTAACCAGGAAACAGTAGACATTCGATTTTTCCAGTTTCTGTTTTGGAATTCTGTGGGGCAACTATAGGATCGCTCGAACAATTCCTGTCGTAACCTTGATGTTCTGTTTTCTTGGCTGAAGGCCAAAATCATCATAGCCTGGGGCAACGCCCCAGGAACAGATGAGTCGTCAACCTATTGGCTGAAAGCCATAAACAAAAGCATTAATTATGGCTTTCAGCCAAACAAGGCAATCAAACAATTTTACCTGGGGCGTTGCCCCAGGCTATGGTGAAAGAGGCCTTTGGCCCAAAAAAAACAGATGAAACCAGACAGTAAAATTATTCGAACGGTACATATCTAACGTTTTTGGCGGGTCAAGCATTGCTGTAATAAATTGTGTGTCATTTGTTGAACACGGGGATCGGGACCGTGTGGGCGTGACCAATGCGACCAGACTGGCATGTGCCCCGGCGGCGACGAAAGCCCCTGCGACCAGAAAATGGTTGAAGCGTTGAACACGATGTTATCTTTGGGACCAGGGAAAATGACGGCGGCGTAATCTCCCTCTTTCGTTCCACTCGACCAGATTTTTCCTTCCGCAAGAACTTCCAGGCCCTCTCTTTCAGGATCCGGTTCGCCGTGATGCTCCCAGCCGACCAGTCCGGGAATACTTTCGCCCTGTTTCATACCAGTTCCTGCGAAGACCCAATGCCCCGGTTTGATGCAGGTCCAGTCTCCACCTCCATTGAAAGGGACCACCGAGCGAACGCCCATAATATTCCGCTCATCCGGCCCTCCCTGTTTAAGACCAGTAAAGAGTTTCGGATACGTTTCTGTTTCTATCCTTCGCATCGGTCCATACGAACCGGTTCGCGTGATGATTCGCTTAGGTTGACCGCTGGAACTATCAGTAAAAGGCGAAACAACGAACACCGAATTACCGCACAGCCAGAGAACATTCACGCCCGAATCAATCGATTTTTCAACCGCCTTGTATTGCCGGAGATCCCAGTATTCATCGTGTCCGACACTGAGAAAAGTATTACATCGTGTGATGAAAGAGGCGTCGATGCAGTCGGAGTTAGAACCGTAAGTGACATCGTACCCGTGCTTTTCAAGCCAGTAACTTAACGGGAACTCCCACAATAAATACTCTCCAGATCCGATAGAAAGCGGCGCATCGAAAATTTGACAATACTTTCCATAGGGGCGATCAAAACTGACAGAAACCCCCGGCGCATGTGAACCAGCCGGATGTGTATAAAGTGATTCATTCACCGGCCAGCGATTGTAAGCGTGCCAGGTGTTATCGCTACATTGAAACAGGACATCGGCTTTGCGATTATCTCGCACAATAAAAATGACATAACTTTGCCAGTACGGTTCCGATTTCGATTCTGGTAGCGTCGTTAATTTTCCAAGATAAACGCCGCTGAGCCAGTCATCGGGAATCTTCAAACTTGTGCTAACATCCCATTTGCATTCGCGCAATCGCCCGGGGGCTGGCCCCATTTCTGGCGTTGGTTGCACACTCCCTTGAAGGGGACCAATTTGTTTAATGTGCCTGGCTCCCTTACCGCCGTAATAGCCCATGCGGTAGATATCGATCACAAATTTCTTCGCCGGTTTGGTACTGACATGAATTTTCAGTTCCTCTCCTGTTGCAACGGATTGCTTCGAGCAATATCCTTCAATTAACGAGGTACGATACTGTCCTTCGTTAATGCGAACCCGCGTCAACTGCCAGTCACGTGTTCCTTCCTTCTGGTTTTCCTGTTCAATTAATTTTGATTTGGCAGGTGCAGCAGTTCCTGTTTCACTTTTCGCCAAGGCGGTGTTCCAGGGAATTCCAGCCGCATAAATTGAAGCAGCCGCCCCCTTGAGGGCATCACGACGATCAATTTTCTTCTTTTTGCTCATGAAGATATCTTTCTCTATTTTCGAGTAGAAAAAGTAAGATTGCTTGCCAATCAAACGGTGTTCAACATGAAAACCATATCTGTCTGGTTGAAAAGCCTAACTTACACTTACCAGCTGGAATGACACTGTTTATTGTATCCAAACGAAGAGGAAAAAACTTTTCTCTTCGCAGTACCTTTTATTATTTTTTAACATTGAATGTAGATTCCTGAACACGGGTTTTTTGAATGCTGTATTGTATCCAAGCGTTTTCCTTGCTCCTTGCTTATACAACTGAGTATCATTTAAGAGAATTGGGTAGCCCATCCGCTTTTATTAGCGGTTGGGTTGCGCAGCAACAAGAGGTTCGCGCCATGTGGCTTCTTTTATCTTGGAAGTTTCAATGAAATTGAACGCACATGGCGCGAGCGTCTTGTGCCTGACGGCACCCAACCACTGAAGTGGTCGGGCTACCCTAATTCATAAGTTTTTGGTTCCGGCTTGTCCTGGTTATGTTTTTTATCAAATTACGTCGATCACTTTTGAATAGAAATAACTCTTGATGATGAATTCGAAAAGACGAACGGTATCAACAATAGGCTTCACTTTAATTTGTTCCACATTGGTTGGAGCAACGCTTGTGAAGGAATGGAAAAGTGGTATCCCCTGGCTTGAACCGGTTGTCGTTAACCCTGGCGATGCCTCTACACCGCCCAGTGATGCGATTGTTTTGTTTGATGGAAAAGATCTTTCCCAATGGGAGGCGGGCAAAGGCTGGACTGTTCAAGATGGTTTTGCGCAAGCCGGCGGAGAAGGAGGGATTACCTCGAAACAAGGTTTTGGGGACTGCCAATTGCATATCGAATGGGCGACTCCTGCGGAAGTAAAAGGAGAAGGGCAGGGAAGAGGCAACAGCGGCGTTTACCTGATGGAAAAATACGAGCTGCAAATTCTTGATTCCTACGAAAATAAAACTTACTTCGATGGGCAATGCGGAGCCATTTATAAGCAGTATCCGCCATTGGTGAATGCGTGCAAAAAACCAGGAGAATGGCAACATTACGATATCATTTTTACCGCTCCCAGATTTTGTGAATCTGGCAATTTGAAATCGCCTGCGTTTATAACAGTATTTCAAAACGGCGTTCTCATTCAAAATCACGTTGAAATTCAGGGAAACACATTCTGGGCCAGTCCTCCCAGTTATGAAAAGCATGCGGAGAAGTTGCCAATTCACATTCAAAATCATGGCAACCCAATTCGCATCCGCAACGTCTGGGTTCGTGAAATTCACTCTCTTCCCGTGAAGCAGAAAGAGAAAGTGTAGCAATTTCCCTGTTGAGTGCGTAAAATGGGTTGGTGCCATTTCTGGCATCAGATCGTTTCAGCCCTGATACCGCTTGTTGCATTTCGTTGGTTTCACATCTCGGCATTCCTTTCAGGATTTCATCTAAGCGTTATGATTGATCGAATTGAATTCCTGTTTCGTACCAGCCTGTATCTGCTACTGACTTTGTCTTCGGTTTCGATTGGTCTGGCAGAAGGGAATTTGTTTCCGCATTTGTTAACGCTCCCTTTGATTGCACTGGTTTATTTCTATCTCGACGATCACCCCATCCTGAAAACGGAAAGTATAGCGACCAATCTTCTTGGTTTAGCTGCACTTATGATTGCATTTTGGGAATTTCGACAGGGACGAATTAATGTTGAAATGAGAATTCTTTCGGCTTCGCATTTACTCGCATATTTTACCTGGGTTGTGCTACTCGTTAAGAAAGAGAATCAGCAATATTGGTGGCTGCTGGCGCTCTCTGTTCTGAATATGTCGATCTCGGCAAGTTTGACAAATTCTTATGCGTTCGGCTTGTCGATTTTGGCTTACCTGTTTCTGGGAATTGGGACACTCACTCTTTTCACTATTTATCGAGGTACGGCCAGTTTACGAAAAATGCGTAGGCAATCTTCATCAAATTTGCCTACTGTTTTCCCTAAAAAGAAACTAAGTTCGACGCTGGTCGATTCTTCGATCGGGATTTCAGCCAGTCAAGTACGTGGTGGTTTTTATCTTGATCCAGCCGAACGTTGGGTGGGTGTTCGATTTCTGGGAGTCATCGGCTTTATCTCGATTGCTTCGATGGTTGTCGGGATGGGATTATTTCTGCTCACTCCCCGTGTTGTGATTGGAAACTGGCGATTTCCATCAAGTTCCGATGGCGAATCAACTGCTCTCCCCTTCGGAAAATCGGTTTCCGGTTTTACCAAAGAAGTGAAGCTGGGTGATATCGGAGAAATCCTTCAAAGCACAACACCGGTGATGCGGGTGCAATTTACGGACATGGAAACAGATGAAATCTTACATTCAAACGAGTTTGCCAACCGAATGCACCTTAGGGGACTTTTGTTTCGTGGAGCCGCATTAAATAATTACAATAAAGGAAGTTGGTCGGCAGGAAATAAATATCTCAGTTCAACCCTTCGTTACGATCGTCATCGGTCAATCCGAAATAGAATTCTACAATCGTACGAGCTGGAACCAGTTGGCTGTAACACGCTGTTTGTTTGTTATCCGGTAGAGAACGGGCGGCTACTAAAACGCGGCGGTTCTTCTGGTTCGATTCCTCAAAACTCTGTCTCTGGTGAATTAACATTTCCAAAACAATACCAACTGTTAGCAAAAACGATTCGCTATGAAACAATCAGTGCCCCACCAGTAAACCAAACATCCTCCAGCTTTCCGGTTATCGTGCAACAAGATGATCGAGTTTATGCTACTGATAATATCAGGCATGTTCGCCGACGCGATCAACAGGGATTCCAAAAAATATTAATTACGATTTCCAAATCGCTGGAATCTGAATATCAACAAGGAGAAAAAAACTTTCTTCGGCGGACAAATTTATCGCGATTTACTTACCAGTCGCAACTGACACCTTCTCGCGTTTTATCTTACGATGCCTATTTCAGGTCGTTACTCAGACTCGATCAAACGCGGCTGTCTAAATTGATCGAAATCTCTCAAAAGATCTGTGAAAAAGAATCAGGAATATTTCCTCCTGCAGAAAGAGTCCGCCTTTTACGAGATTACCTTCGAGATTCCGGCGAATTCAATTATACTCTCGATCTTTCCATTACGGATCCAACAATCGACCCGCTTGAAGATTTTTTATTCAATCGAAAAGTGGGACATTGCGAATACTTTGCCTCTGCAATGACGTTGATGCTTCGAGCGGTAGGGATTCCCGCACGATTGGTCACTGGTTTTTCCACTGGGCGATGGGACGAAAAATCGCAGCGACTTCTTATTGAACAACGACATGCCCATGCCTGGACCGAAGCATTTGTTGATGGACGATGGCTCGTTATAGATGCAACACCGCCAGCTTATTCTCAATATCAAACTGATTTTACGATGTCCGCTTTCTCCTGGCAAAATATCCAGGGGAAACTATCATCTTTGTGGCAGTCTTATGTACTTGGGATTTCGTTAGCCAGGCAAGAAGAAAGTATTTACACTCCATTAGGCGAACAGGCACAGGCAGCTTATCTGCAAGCGAAAAGTTTAAGCGATTCGTATTTACTCGATCCAACTTCTAAAAATGGAGCGAGCAGCGGGAGGCTTCGAATGATTCTTTCGATTCTTATCGTATTTATGCCTGTCATTTTACCAGTTGTTCTTTTTGTACTTTTTTACTATCGGTATCAAATCATTCTCCTGTTGAAAAATTTTCTGCCAAGTCGATCTGGCCTTCGTCAGAAAAAAATAATGTTGCTCTTTTTTCGACAGTTTCTCGACCTGGCAGCTAAGCATGGATTACAAAAACGACCTGAACAGACCGCACGCGAGTTTTCACGCCTTTTCAAGCAAACATTTGACATGCAATTGGCAGCCGTTTCACTTCAATCACTCCCAGAGGCACTGACAAACGCTTATTACCAGGCACGTTTCCGGGGCAACAAACTGACAGAACAAGAACTTGCCAACTGGAAAACGCAAATAGAAAGACTCGCCCAGGCCATGAATAAACAATCATAGAATTTTTCGGCGATCCGGGGGTATTACCCCCCTGGGAACTGTGCCGTAACATTGTCGATAACCAATCTGTACTCCAGAATGACCAAGGCCATCACTGGCTCAACTCGCCTGAAATTTGACTTCTCTGAGAGCGTAATGACTGAAACTGAATCATTAAATCAAGATACTGCTGGCATCGATAATGCAGATGCCTTATTAGAAATTGTTCGCCGTTGCGAACAGTTAATGTCTCACGCCTGGATGGTGCGAACGTTTATCAAGCACTCAGATGAAGCCGAAGATTTCCCCGAACTGATGGGAGTGGCTCGCATCATTTTTGATATGTCTCGTGCATTGGAAACACGCAGAAGCGACCCGGCAAGTTACTTGAAAATGCTGCGTAAGAAGATCGCAAAGCTGAAAAAAGCGAGTCTCGAATTTGAAAAAGATGCCCCGATTGCTTCCACACACACAAATTTCCAGCAAGCAGTCTGCTCCATCAATGCCTGTTGCGAACAACTACAATACTATTTGGATGAAGGGACGCAGTTGCTGAATTGAACAGCAGGGCTGTGGGATGGTCTGCTTGCCCCCCTCAAATACGGCTTCCAACGCAATAGTTTAACGGCAAGCCAAAGGCGACTGCGCAGGCGGGCTGAACAATGAAGGCATGCTGTTCAATGAAATAATTTTAATCGTCTCAGGTATCATGCCGAGTGATGACAGCTTCGCTTCTATCCTGCGATACCGTACATGGACAATCATGGCACATTTGTTTAACGACAGGTAGAGAGTGATTTTGGAACTCTTGAGTCAAGCATACTCGCTTACGCAGTCGCCTTTGGCTTGCCGTTAAACGAATTATCTGCCATTGTGCAGAATCTGTTGGTCGCCACTCTGCGAAATGTAATCTGAAGATACGACAGCTATTGTTCTTGCTGTTTAGCGAACCGGTTCGATCATAATGATGCGAGCGGTTGGCTG
>JAJRTM010000053.1 GCA_024278285.1 Planctomycetota bacterium | reverse complement strand
TTTGCGGGCCAGAATATCTTCGTACTTGTTGTAGGCATCGCAATCTGTATTGCCGTAGGTATCGTTGACACGTTTCTGGGCAGCGGTGCGGCGAGTGGTATCGACATCACACACCGCGACAATTTTCACTTCCGGCATTTTCACAAAGTGAGGCAAATGCGACCCGTTAGACATTTTGCCCACGCCGATCATGCCGATGTTAATTTTATCGTTGGCGGCAACATTGTTCGCAAAACTTTTTTGTGTTGCGCCCAGTAAAGACGGAACAGCTACCGTTGCCATCGAGCCGGCAAGAAAACGACGTCGATTAAACTGCGAAGAAGAACTCATTACTTATCTCCCATTAAATGATTTGTTTCGGTAGGCGGGCTTGCAGTTTTCGTACCGATTGCAGGCCCGGTTAATCAGGAATGAACATCAATACTACAACATATTACGATGGAAAAACAACTTCTGAGCTGTTGATATTCAGTTTGAAGCCAAATTCGCAAGTGGCTTTTACTTCCCTTCTATTGGCGGCGGGGGCGGTTGGGACCAGTTCCAATTGCTTTTGTAGTGAATATCAAGATACGGAGTTTCGAGCCAGTCGCCATTCTTTGTTTTGGAGATGAGAGCGGCATCGAGAAGCCCCGTCGTCAATAGTGTTCGCTCCACCGGCCAGGGAGCCTGTTTGGTCTGCATGAATTTTTCGATTCCTTTGAGCAGATGGGCAAAGTGATGATACGGGCGGACCGGTTGCAACCAGAACAGAGTGGCATGCGGTTCTGGCTGATCTTTATATTTCCAGCCGGCTGCAAATTCCTGCACCGCACCGTTGAGCATCAAAACAGACGCTTTCAGACCATCTCGATATTCCACCACAAACAACACCGGCTCTTTCGCTAAATCTTCAACCCGTTTTCCAGCCGGAATCTTTTTATCTTTGAGTCTTTTCAAAACAGTATCGAGAATATCACGATCAAAATAATTCCCCGTCCAGACATCTTTTCCGGTAACGCAGCGGACGCGCGAAACTCCACTCTCCCCTGCTTGACGCCGCTCGGCTAGCGACTGCATCATCTCCAACGCATGAAAGCCGTAAGCATCGAGTGGCCCGTAACCAATCGCAACAATCTCCTGCAGATTGGCTCCTTTTCGCACATCAAGCGGAGGATACCGCCACGCTGAAGGAACCGAAGAACCCGCCATCAACGGCACGTTCATTTTGTTGGCGGTCTCGTAAATTGATATCGCATCTTTCCAGTTATCAGCCAAATGCTTGTCCGAAAAAACCGGCACCACTTGCTTCGTCTTTTCAAATGTGTTGAAGATTTCTGCAAACAAACGCTTCTTCGGATAGATCATCTGCCCGGTTTGAGAGATCGGATACTCGCCATGTTCTGCAACAAGCACCACCCCCTGAACCGCCAGTTTATTCGTCCCCAAAGTGAGTGCATCACTGACCCGGTCATACATCGGGAAGTTATATTTGCGCGAGAGTCCGCGGCTCATGTCCTCATCGTTCAATTGATCCACATAAAGCGAAACCAGTTTCAGTGTTGATTGCTTCCCCTTGCCATCAAGCGTATCGGTTTCCAGAATCCGCCCGATGAGAACATCCGCATGCGTGTTCTGGCGATACAACGTGGTGATACCAGCCACCGGTATTTTTTCCTGAGCGGTCACCAAGACAAAATTGAGAGGAAGTATTAAGAGAAAGGAGATAACCGAGAGAGATCGTTTCATTTTCTCATCCGTACTGTTCGTGAAAGGAGGTACTTACCCGAGGCTGCTACAACTTGATTTTGTATTGTCTATAGTATCCTTGGTTTGGTTACACCTTTTCAACTGGACAACGGTGATTAATAAAAATGAGGTCCATTGTTGTGTATGACGATTATTCGTCAATAATTACAGTAATTACAGACGTCGGATGGCGTGCTTGCACCCATCAAATACGCTTTCCACTATTATAAAACTAATGCCGTATTAGTCTGATACCGGTGAATCAATGACAGAATAATAACAGATTACCTCTCCAATTTTCATTGAACGCAACTCTGCACGCGAAGATGGGTGCAAGCACACCATCCGACTGTCATCTACTTTATGTTCTTGAGGATTTGCGCAAGCGTCGTGATTTTTTTACGTTAGTAGCACGGTGTGTGCCACGGCTCTGTGAGCCGTGCAAACTGAAAACCAAACTTGATTTCAACAAGATATTCTCACTCCAACGCAGCACGGCTCACAGAGCCGTGGCACACGAAACAGTTATTTCTCGCAACAGTTTCTCAACACGAAAGTACCCTGACTTCCCCTCCCCATTTTTCGGGTTAATTTGCAGTCCAGAGTCGTGCTGGGGTTTTTAGTTTTTAAGCAATCCCTCGCGGATAGCAAATCGCGTCAGGTGAACTCGATCATGGATATCCAGCTTTTTCATAATTCGATACTTATGGCTATCGATCGATTTCGCTGAAAGGTGCATTTTGGAAGCGACCTCTTTCACGCTATGTCCCTGTGCCAGAAATCTAAGGACCTCTTTTTGGCGAGGCGTCAACCCGATAATATCCTTTCTCTTTCGCGGACCGGCAAGATGTTTATTAATTCTTTGGACCTGTTCGTGCAGTGATTGTGAATACGAACAAGTGCCCTCCAGAAGTTGTTTGATCGTCTCAGCGATTTGGGACGGAGATTCTCGCATGCTCAGCAGGCCAACTGGCTTGCTGGCGAGGATATCACATAAAAGTAAATCAGAAACTTCGTCAAACCAGAATGCGATCTTCAAAACTGGATCGTGTTGTTTCAAATCAATGGCAAGTTGCACGCACGATTCGCCATTAAAATTTAATGGCAAAATGACAAGGGCCGGGGAAACAAGAGAGGCCATTTCCAGACATTTTTCAGAACTGCTGATGCCGTAAACCTGAGCAACCGCAGGAATCGTTTCCAGCCAGACTTTCAGTGCTTCTCGTACCAGAGTCCCCGATTCGCCAATGAGAAGAGTTCTGCCAACGTTTGGTAGGGAACTTGCCGGTTGAGAATCTATTATCATGTTACTTCGTCCCTGTCTTATTCAATGAATTTCTTATCTGGTCCCTTCTTTGGTCTATCTGCATTTCTAATAATTATATTCGAAGTTTTCAGTCAGAAAAATTAGCAGGGCCGGGCAGGGTGACAGAATCTGTCACCCCTCATTTTTTTCATACAGCAATATCCCTGCTAAATAAAACACTCCGGAAGAATCAAAATTCAACCTATTCCCCCTCCCTTCCTCAGGAGTGTCCATAAAAGCACGCACCTACCTGGTTGCCACAATGGACATACGATACCTATACCTTTTGGTCAGATATCCTTTAAGGGAATATGCCTCTTTTACACCAGGAACAAGCTTATTCAAACTAATATCAGCGAAAAAGACGACGAATAAAAAAAGGGGGTGAAATCCCTGAAATATCAAATTCAATTATCCGCAGAGCAAGATAATATCATCTCTGCTTGAAATGCTGTTCTATACTGATATTGATGTTAGTGCATCTGGATAGTACTGGAAGAAGTTTTCGGAGCACTCTACCAATTGATCAGTAACCCTATCAACGTAGGTAAACAGACCACAATGAATACTGCCATTCGAGAAAAAGCTGAAACAACAACGGCTTTAGTCAATCCAATCATCAGCTCAGTCATTCGTACTTTTGAGTCAATGCTGAACTGTTCCCCCAAGCGAATTAGCCTGGAAGTAAAAAGTGGTCACTCTCCCAAATATCCGCTTAGCGCGATTGTAGGGTTAACAGGGAAAATGAGTGGAACGATTATCTTCAGCGTTTCCAATGAAGCTGCCTTAGAAATCCTGAGTCGTCTTGTTTTTGAGCAAGCAGAAAAGATTACGTCAGAAGTTTGTGACGCGGTGGGGGAAATTGCGAACATGATTGCAGGATCTGCCAAGGCAGATTTAGCGCATCTGAATTTGATATTAAGTATTCCGAATATGGTTTTAGGTGAAAATCACGAAGTACTTTATCCTCCCGATGTGACTACTCCGATGTGCATTCATTTCGATTCAGAAATCGGACCATTCACCATTGAATTCGGATTTCGAGATTGATTTTCGCTTGATACAAAACATTTTCAGAAACTTCCAGCAAATAAAATATGAGAGTTGCTATTGAAAGGGTATGGTAAAAAATGAAGGTTCTTATTGTCGATGACTCTGGAACGATGCGAATTATCCAGAAGCGATGTTTGAATAAACTTGGTATCACAGATATCGATGAAGGAGAAGATGGCGTCAAG
>JAJRTM010000607.1 GCA_024278285.1 Planctomycetota bacterium | reverse complement strand
TTGTCCGCCAAATGATCGTGATATTTAGAAAGTTTTGATACTGAAATATCAGAAGCATCCTCAACACTCATAGCAAGATCGGCATCAGTTTCCTTGCTCCCTTTAGCTTCGCCTCTTTTCAAAGGGTTCAGTTTTACTAATAACTCTTTTGCCCAACTACCAACATCTGACAATCGTTGAATGGATTGTTTCAAAACGGTCGAGTCACTATAAAGCTTTTCGACACTTAGGCAGGGTTCCAGTAATCAACTATTGCATTGAATATCTCTTTAAGCAGTTCAAAAAAAACTTTGGCCAAAGCAATGGCTGCGACAAAAGGATTACTGGTCATAGCACCTGTTCCCGCTGTAGCGCCAATACCAGCGCCATATAAAGCACCGAGCATGGTAGACAGAGGTGCAAGTAGAGGCCCAATAATCGGAATCATTAGAGTTAGGGAGGCAACAGCCGCTCCTATTGCCATACCTACCGTTAAATGAGGGTGCTCTTTAAGAAAGTTTACTATAGCCCTTACAATAATCTTACCGACCGCTACAACCTCACCAGCAATTTCTTTGGTCTGCTCCCACAATTCTCGAAGTCTCGTCAACAACTCAGGAGGGATTCCTTTGTGAATGCCTTCAACAACCACATCATCAAATGATGCATTTGCTTCTTCAGCGTTGAGTAGTGACAGCTCGAGGAGAGCCTGTTCAGGTGTGTATTGTATAACTGCATTCATGTCATTCATCCCTCATCCAACAAGCTTCTCTATTTGCTTATATTCAGTTGTTTAAGTAATCAGTCAACCCTGATTCCATTTCGCTTTGCAAATTACTGGGGCTAACAATCCGGATGTGAGGAATCCAATATCGTAGAATCGGCAAAATTTGGTTCGCATGCCCAACCTTGGCTGAAAGAATAAGGCCGCCATCATCAAGCTCTTTTTCGACCACTTGATTGGCAATCAGTTTTCGACGCTTGAAGTATGCTGCGACCTCTCCAGAAACAGTCATAATAACTTCCAGTTTATCGTCACCAAACCAAATACCATCTTCCTTTTCTAACCTTTCAAGTGCTTCTGGATCGGGAGTAAATATGGACTCTTCAATACGAAGGCTCCGAATTTTACTAAAAGAAAAAGTTTTTAATATATCACCATCATTAGCTGCCAAATACCAGATACCCTTATGATTCAGGAGTTTATACGACTCAATACCTGAGTATCTTTTCTCCTCAAATTCCTTGCGGTACTGAAAACTAATTCGTCGACAATCAATAATCACTTTCTCTAATTGCTGGAACAGTCGCTCCTTACCCGTAAGGTTTTCATAGTGATGTCCTTTAACCAGAAAGGCGCTCTGCATGCGTGAATCAAAAATATCCCTTAGAAAATCATCCGAGAAGGATGGAAACAACCCACGCACTCCAGCTAATTCTGCAAAGCTTCTAATATCATTGTTATTCAGCTTCCCAAGAAAAGCGGAATCCAAGAAGTAGCACCCGTTATATTTCTGCAAAGGTAAATACGCGAAGCGAACATTTATATCTCTTTGAATCGTTCGAAGAGATACACCAAACTCATCCGCAAGCGACAGCGGATCAAGCCCATCACCCTGATTAAGCTTAATAAGCATATGAGAAAGCCGATAAACCAGAGTGTCGTGAATGCCTTTACCCATCCTTTATTACTTTACCTCGGATAACTTTTGACCGACTAAACAATGAACCGTTGATAAATAATTTTGCAAAATAAACTATTGCCACAATAGCTAATGCCAGCAAAGACAATTTCAATCCAAGAGACAAAACCATAACCCATACAGAATAACTTCCCAACTGAACAAGAATAACTCCCAGAGCAAATATAAGCAAAAAAAACCAAAACATCATATACCTCCTGTTTGATTCAACTAATAAGCAAACACTATTAGCCTCTCATGACAGGTGATGTCGTTTTCTAGGGAACTTCTGACCAACGGTATATTTTTTTACCTCTCGTGGCTCATGGGAAAAAACTGACTCATCCGATACCCATAAATCATGCCAGATACAAAGAGTTTCTCGGAGCGTCCTTAAAAATACACATCAAGCTGCGCCGCATAGACATTGGCGCGGTCACCGAATTCACTGCCCGTATTGCCGTTGAAAGCCAGCGCAAACGCCGATAATTGCCAGTTTTCAGTCAGTGACCATGTGATGCGCGGCGCGACAAACACACTGCCTTTCACCGAATCAATAATGCTGCTGAATTCCAATCTGATCAGCGGCGTCACATCGTAACCCGCAGCCATGCCGAACAAATGCCGCACCCGGCTATTCAAGCGTTCCACCGCTCCCGGCAGTGCCAAACGCTTGGCTGCGCCATTGAAAAAATACTCGCCAAGCAGATACAGACCTTCCGGTAATAGCGAATTGCTCAACGTATATTCGTAACCGGCGCTCAACTGACTGTACGGCGCGCGATTGGCAGGCCGCGCATGCAGCAATTCGCCATGCAAACCGCCATCCCACACATTGGCGGCCAAATCCGCGCCGAACACGTCTTCGCTGCCAATACGTCCGGCCAGCACGGAAATATCCGTTTCACCGAAGGTATCGCGCATGCGCAGCGCTGTTTTTCGTGACGTGTTATGCTGCCCGCGCCCCGATGCAGCGACGATTTGCAATGCTCCGGAATCCGAATAGCGCCATTCGCCGAGCGCACTGTCCGCGCCGGTTTTTTGGTCGATTTCCAACGCCGTCGGATCAACCGGATTAAACCTGTCGGTCGGATTCCACAAGCGTCCGCTGCCCCAAGCAATACGCTGGCGACCGATTTTCAGCAGTAAATCATCCTGCTCCCAAGCCAACCAGCCGCGATAAAGGCGATGCCGCCAGAACACATGCGAACGCTGCACAATCGCCGCATCGGCATCCAACCATGTCGGATCGGGAATACGCGATGCAGCTTGAAACGCAGGCGTTGCCACCAAACCGCCAGCAAGCAATTCATTATCGTAGGCCACATACGCCGACCATGCGCCAGCGTTTTTCCGCCATTCCAGACGCAAGCGATTGCTGTCGGTCTGCACAAAATTCCCGGCAGGCGTATCGCCAGCGAGAATTCAACCACTGTGCGCTGAAGCGCACAGAATGTCTTATGGCGACTGGAAGTCGCCTCTCATTCTATTCGGAACAGGTCATTCACCCGCTCCTCCTCTTCAAAGTGATGCGCTATATACTCTTCTA
>JAJRTM010000606.1 GCA_024278285.1 Planctomycetota bacterium | reverse complement strand
TTTCATAGAAGCCACTCTCCACTGAATAGTTACCATGTGAGTTAGATTTAATTTGAGCTTCCAATAATCTTGGAGACCACATGGCACATTCGTCTTGTTGCTATGCAACCCAACCGCTGAAAGCGGATGGGCTACCCAATTATTTCAATATATCCTGCCACTTTTACGCAACATTTCATTGAAATAAGATACCAAGGTACGCCCTCGCCCTGTTATGATACCAAGTCCAAATACTGGACTCAAAGAGTACAGCTTGGGTCCAATAAGGGATCTAACAATGGCTATGCTCGTCGCCGGGGTAGGTTCCTGATTTCACTTCTGCCCCGTAGGCTTCAATCGCTTCGGTTGCGATTTTTCTTAACTGAGCATAATGCTTGAGGAACTTGGGCGAGAACCCGTCAGTCAGTCCGAGCATATCGTTGATCACGAGTACCTGCCCGTCACACTCTGGTCCGGAACCGATGCCGATGGTTGGGATCGAAAGGATTTCAGTAATTTTGGCAGCGATTGGTCGGGAGATCATTTCCAAAACAATCGCAAAAGCACCAGACCGCTCAGCGGCTAACGCGTCTTCCAGTAAAAGCTCTTCATCCCGCTGAATTTTCCCCATTACCCCGGTTGTTCGCACAGATTGTGGTTTGAAACCGACATGAGCCATCACCGGGATATCCGCAGCAGTCAGCGCAGCGATTGTTTTCGCCTGCGAAACTCCACCTTCCAGCTTCACCGCGCTGGCCCCGGTTTCCTTTAAGATTCGCCCTGCATTTTCGATCGCCTGTTGTGGACTGACTTGATAAGTCAAAAAAGGGAGATCAACAACAACGAGTGCCCGTTTAGTTGCCCGCACGACCATTTCCCCATGATAAATCATCTCATCCAAAGTAACAGGCAATGTTGTGTTATGCCCCTGCACCACCATTCCCAATGTATCCCCCACAAGAATGGCATCAATCGAAGCCGCATCGACAATTTCCGCCCAGGTATGATCGTAAGCAGTCAGCATCGAAATTTTCTTCTGGGATCGCTTGGCTGCCAGGAAGTCAGGAACAGTGATTGGTTTCATGAGGGAAAGACCATCTTGAGAGGTTAGAGATAATTGCCGTCAGGCTATATGTATTAATATCGCACAGCAGCAAAACGATACACTCAGAATGTTGCATTTTGCTACACATTACAGTTTCTGGCACAAGAGTGTATTTTCTTGTGGTGTCACAACATGTATGACCATAAGGGGTTACGTTAACTTTACGCGGGATTTTCTTTTGTTGGCATGATTATTGCTGTATAGTTAGTTGCCGCGAAGTGAGAGCTGGCCCGCACTAACTTCGATGGTGGACACGAGGCGTGGTTAGCGGTGTAGCTGACCACGCCTTTCTTTTTTTGTTGGTTCCGTTACGGTCGATTTCTCCAAACAGAAAAATCTGGCCTACAATTCGCCCCGCGTCAGCATTTCGAATCTCTTTTTGAGATCTTTAGTAATTGGCCCCGGTTTACCGTCGCCGATTTGTCTGCCATCTAAGCTGACTGCCGCAATCACTTCCGCTGCAGAGCCTGTCAAAAAGCATTCATCAGCAACATAAATGTCGTTTCTGGTCAGCGTTACTTCTTTGACGTCCAGGCCGGTCTGCTTTGCTAACTGAATGACGGCATTTCGAGTAATCCCTTCCAGAATTCCTGCATCTGTCGAAGGTGTTTTCAGGATGCCGTTTTTTACGATGAAGATGTTATCCCCAGTACACTCTGCCACTTCTCCCTTGTGATTCATCATCAACGCTTCAAGACAGTCGGCATCAGTCCCCTCGATTTTTGCCAGGATGTTATTCAAATAATTAAGCGATTTCACTTGTGGACTGAGTGCTTGCGGATGATTGCGGATTGTGCTTGCCGTGATCAGCTTCAAGCCTTGCTCGTACAATTCCGGGGGATAAAGGCTGATCGTATCTGCAATGATGATGACCTGTGGGTTGCTGGTTTGATTGATATCCAACCCCAGTGAACCTGCACCACGCGTAATAACCAGACGGATATAACCATCTTGAAGTTCATTCGCTGCGACGGTTTCTTCGACAGCGGTTATCAGTTCCTGTTCGGAAACAGGAATTGCCAACCGAATCGCCCGGGCGCCTTCATACAGGCGTTTGATATGTTGATCGAGCAGAAATACTTTTCCGCAGTAAACACGAATTCCCTCAAAAACGCCATCGCCGTAAAGTAATCCGTGATCGAAAACAGAAACGACGGCTTGTTCTTTGGGAACCAACTTCCCATTCATGTGAATTTTCATCGACAATACTTATCTCTTAATAAAAAACGATTGATGCTCATAACTGTCTATTTTGTTTGCGTTGACCGAATGAAAGGTAGACCGTATGGATTAATGACAGAAACAGTATCACAAGGTTCGCTCAATCAACCAGCAACATTCTCTGTTTATCAGCACACGGTAACAAAGAAAAGCCTGATTCTCCACTCATTTGTGAAGTGTCCAAATGTCGCGGAAAACGATTCGTCTGACCATCTACTATGGCTCGTTTCTTCGGTTGGCCTCATCAGAAAATCGATCTTGCTGTGATCTGGTGAAATAGCATACATTCTGCCTCGCTCCATTCCTTCCTTATATTTCCGGGCCGAGAACCGATTCAAATGGACTATTCACTCAAGCCACTATCGAAAACATGCACAGCTACCGGGCAACCTCTTGAACCGGGGACTCTTTGTTATTCGGTATTAATGGAGAAAAATGGGCGATACGAGCGTTTAGACTATTCTCCTGAAGGTTGGTCGGGCGTTCCTGAAGGGGCCATCGGCGTGTGGCGAACTGAAGTGGCCCAGCCAGAATTAAAAATAGCATCCTTTATGGATTTGGATAACCTGTTCGATATTTTTGCACAATTTGTCGAAGAAGCCAACGAGCATCAACAAAAACTGCGTTACGTTTTGGCGTTGTTATTGATTCGCAAAAAACGACTCATTCTTGACGAAACAGAGGAAAAACCAGACGGAAACATCATGGTGCTTCTCGGAGCACAAGGCGAAGGAACGTTCGAAATAACAGAAGAGCAACTTTCAGAATTTGAGATCGCACAAATGCAGGCCGAAATTGAAGCACTGGGGCAGGAATCACACAGTCAAGCCGCGTAATTGTAAATTTACAAAAGCTACAAGGAAGCGAGCTGATGGCAGGGGAGAAGGATATCACCGAAACAAAACCGACTGAATGGGCAGGGAAATTCTCTTGCTGGTTGCTGTTGGTTTGCCTACTGGCAAGCCCGGGGTGTCAAATGCCTTCTGCGGGGTTTCGTCCGCGGTTGCCATCGTTTATACATCGCAGTGCGAAAATACCTGCTGATGCCACTAAAGAAGAAATTATTGCTTATGTGAATCAGCATATCGAACCGATTCACTCCTGGCAGTCCACCACTGCCAAGGTGCATGTTTCCGGAATGCTAGTGCCTCTCAAAGCGATGATCGCGGTCGAGCAACCGAAAAAGTTGCGGTTTACTGTTTCGACAGGGCTTTCTGCCCAAAGTGAATTTGCTGTTGGCTCCAATCCGCAGCGGCTCTGGTTTTTTATGCGACGCATGGAACCAAAAGAAATCTTGACCGTCAAACATGAAGAGTTAGAGCAGCTTCAAAATCAAATGCCGATCCCGTTTCAGCCGGATTGGTTGATGGAAGTTCTTAACGTTTCCACAATTGATGCCAGCTCTGCCAGTTTGGTTCGCGATCCCGATAATCCTTACATCGTTAAACTGATCAGCCATCACACCAATGCCCAAGGTGCAGAAGTTCGTAAAAGCTTGACGATTGACCTACGAAAAGGGGAAATACGCGAGCATGAACTTTTTGATGCCGATCATCGCCTGCTCGCCAGTGCAGAATTAAACGATTACAAACAGTTTCCCAACACCAAAGCACGCCTGCCCTACAGTATTCGTTTGAAATTAGCTGAACAGGATCAATCGATACATATCGAATTAAGAAGCGTCGAGATTAACCCTCCCGAGCTTCCCTCAGAACTTTGGGCCATTCCACAAATGGCTGGATATGCTGTTCGTGAAATCGGCAGCGAACAAATTTTGGGTTCCCCTGGCGCGTTTGCAAACAGAAAGCTGCGAGATAAACCAAAAGCGATCACCAATTACGAACGCGATCCGCAAACCGGAGCCTGGGTGAAAGATCAAGTGATTCAAACAGCACATGTCGATTCTGCACCGCCATTCGTGCCGACTAAAATGAAGCAAGATGGTCATCATAATCACGACCACGGCCACAATCATCAAAGTGACGCCATCCCGTTTTCTGCTCACGAATTTTCTTCGCAACCACCGCAGATAACCCCGCTCAAAAAATCAAGACCGGCTCCGTTGCAATCCAATGCTCCACCTTTTATCAATGAGCAAGAACAAAAGCCTCCTCAGAAGAAAATGCCTGCGTCTGATTTACCTGAATGGGCACGTGGGTTTAAGCCGTAGCTTGGTCTGTTTGCCTCCATCAAATTTGGTTTTCATCGCAATCGTTTAACGGCAAGCCGAAGGCGACTGCGTAAGTGGGCTGGACTAAAAAGGCTTGCTGTTCAACGAAATAATATCAATTATCTCGGGTATAATACCGGGTGATGGCAGCTTTGGTTCTTTCCTGCGATACCGTACCTGGACAATCATGACGCATTTTTTGTTTAACGACAGGTACAACGTGATTTTTGAGTTCTTGAGTAAAGCAGACCTGTTTACGCAGTCGCCTTCGGCTTGCCGTTAAACGAATTATCTGTCATTGTGTAGAACCTGTTGAATGCAACCCAGAAAATGCAAACTGAAGGTACGACAGCTATTGTTCGAAGGTCTTTAGCCGGTTATTCAGCCTGCTGGCTCACCTGTATTCGAGCCGCCGTGAGAGCATTCTTCAGCAAATTAGCAATTGTCATCGGGCCGACGCCCCCTGGCACCGGGGTGATTGCACTGGCGATTTCAGAAACGGCCTGGAAATCGACATCGCCCACCAGTTTTCCATCGACCCGGTTGATGCCGACATCAATCACGATCGCGCCCGGCTTGACCATTTCTGCGGTCACAAAATTCGCCTTGCCGATTGCTGCAATCAAAATATCTGCCTGAGACGTAATCGCTGCCAGATTTTTCGTACGGGAATGACACGTGGTAACCGTTGCATCGACGCCACGCTGAATTAAAAGCAAGCCCATTGGTTTGCCGACAATTTCACTTCGACCCAGAATAACGGCGTGCTTCCCCGAAGTTTCCGGGCAAACATGTTGAATCAACTGTAAACATCCCGCCGGGGTACAGGGGAGAAATCTTGCACGTCCTTGCGCGAGCAACCCGACATTTTCCGGATGAAACGCATCGACATCTTTCAACGGCGAGATCGCATCCAGCACCGCCTGTTCTTCAATTTGCCCAGGCAGCGGAAGTTGCACGAGAATACCATGCGTCTGTTGATCTCTGTTAAGCTGATCAATCAATTCGAGCAATTCTGTCTGTGACGTTTCTGCACTGAGGCGATGAATCGTACTTTTCATTCCCGCGGTCAGGCACGCTTTTTCCTTGTTGCGAACATACACCTGCGAAGCAGCATCTTCCCCGACAAGAACCACCACCAGATGCGGCGTGACGCCGGTCTGTTCGGTAAACGTCGCAACCTGTTTAGCGGTTTCCTCACGCAATTGCTTCGCAATCGCTTTGCCATCAATAATAGTTGCAGACACGTTACATACCTTGCAGAACGATGAACAAGTAGGGTCCGCAATAGCGGACCCTACCAGCTACACAATATAAATTAGCGGGAACAGGAAAATCCAAACCAGATCGACGAAGTGCCAATACAGGCCGATGTTTTCGATATAAGTTGTTGCAGCGGTTGTCAACGAGGTTCCCCAAACCAGTACCGTCATGAAGAGAATCATCCCGATGACTACATGTAACGCGTGGATGCCCGTCAAGAAAAAGTACAGGGAGGCAAACAGGTTGCCAAATTTAATTGGCTGTGGATGATGCACGCTTTGCATGTGCGAGGCAAAACGCTCATCACTTCGCAGATGCCCCAACGCGCCAACAACGCCGGCTGTATTCAACGCGGCTTCAGTATTGGAAAAATGCTCGTGAGCCGTTTCTTCAGAATGACCTTCATGCAAACCAAGCTCAACCGTCTCTGCGGAAACACGATCTCGAATAAGAGCGAGTGATTGCTTGAAATCGCGAAACGCAACCAGTTCCGCAGCCGGGGACTCTCCCGCTTCATTGATTCTTTGTTGAATCCGTTTTTCTTTTCGTTGCGTGGATTCTTCGCCCGGGATTAGCTTGTTGGCCCAGTTTGCAGAAACGGCTTCTAGTTCGCGGACTGCTTTGTCCATCGCCTGTTGATCATTTTCTGCAATATGACCGGGGATAATATCGTGATCGAATTTCCCTTTATATTCAAACGATTTAATTCCCAGAAACAGACACGCGAGTAGCAATGTCCCGAGCATACAAAGTTGCGCCCGACCAATTTTTGATTTCGTCATCGCATCGTGAGCCATCACCACCAGATAGCTGGAGCAAATCAGCACAAACGTGTTGATGCCCCCCGCGACAATATTGATATGTGTAATTTCATGATCCATCGGCCAGCCGGGCGAACCGAAACGGTACACAATGTAGGAACCGATCAGCCCGGTAAAAAACATGATCTCTGTTCCGAGAAACAGCCACATCGCCAGTTTTGAATTCGGAATCGGTAATCCCATTTTCAACGGGGCTGTTTCCGTTACAGAAGTGAGTTGTTCAGCAGTCTCGGACATCTTCTCTTTTTCACGTTATATTCTGATAAATTGCACGGCTATTGTAACGATTCAACTTTGGCGCAGGGTCCGTTTTAGGCAGACAAGAATGTCTACCCTCCGTTTAATGTTTGAGTATATCAAAAAAAACAAGCAGATTCGATCCACAATGTTCAACCTTTATTCTGCTTAGTATCTTATCAATAAAATGCTGCGTAACAGTGGCAGGAATTATTACCACGAAGAAGAAATAAATAAACCACAGAGACCCAGAAAGCACTGAGGCAAAACAAAAAGAAGAGTCTATTTTTCAAAAAGAGTTTCACGCAAAGACGCGGCGACGCAAAGAAAAGAAAAGATCAAAAGGGTTAAAATCGCAGATTGAATTTCAATACATTGCTGACGATGCGGGAAACTCTTTACACCTGTCGCCTTTGCGAGATCCTTTTCTCTGTGACCTCTGCGCCTTGTATGTTAATTGTAAGATGTTAAATGTTTAATTGGTAGGTGTTCTGTTTGTCCTGCCGAAGCGCAGCGGAGGCAGGACAAACAGAACACCCGGCGGTAGATCGATTGTGTCTGGGTCTCTCAAGATC
>JAJRTM010000605.1 GCA_024278285.1 Planctomycetota bacterium | reverse complement strand
GTTTATGTCGTCGATTATGGATTTGCTTGTTGAGTTGCAGGTTCATCTGCGTGATCGGATTTCGTATCGGGAACTTGCGGTGTGTGAACACGAAAAAATAGTTGATGCCATTGAAAGACAAGATGCTGACGAAGCACGTTTAGCTATCGAATTGCATTTGCGAAATGCAATGGAGCGGCTGTAAGTTATACTTCATATTGAGAATTCAAGAGACTTCTGATCCCAACACAATAAATTTGGAGATTCTCATGTTTCGGTTTCGTCAACTTTCGTGGTGCTGTTGCAGAGTCGTGGTGCCGGTTTTTTCTCTCTGCCTGATTCTGGTATGTGGACGCACTATTGACGGTGCGGATGCGAAGAAACCTGCTGCGTTGGAAGCGACGATCCATGCTGATCGTCCTTATGTGATTGCTTTCGAACCGCGAAAAGTAATATTCGTTCGATTGGTGATTCAACGTACTTCGCACGGGCAGCCGTGTGTTGATGAACTGGAAGTTTATGGGGCTGATGGCAAAACGAATCTGGCTGCTGCGTCCCGCGGGGCGAAAGCGACTGCATCTTCCTGTTTGTCAGGGCACGAGATCCATCAGATTCGACACCTCAACGATGGACACTACGGCAACGCTCATAGTTGGATCGCTGCTGGCGGGGGTGGGGAATGGGCTCAAATTGAATTGCCTGCTTCGGTTGAGGTATCGCGTGTTGTGATCTCGCGGGATCGTGAGGGAAAATACCGTGATCGGATTGCGATACAGTTTGAAATTCGTGTTTCGATGGACGGTCAGAACTGGCAGACCGCTCGCCGTGTCTCGGTTAAGGCTGCTGGTGGCAGCACTCAAAAAAAGCCGCAGTATGTCGCACCGTTTTTGTTATCACAGAAGCCGAGTTGGGATCAACTGCTTACCTATGCTTTCAATTGCGAGCGGTATTCGTGGGATCGAATTTCGGATAAAGACCATCTTTCTCCCCTGAAAACTGACCGCCCTGCACAACCTGCTGGAAAACCGTACTGGAAACGCATTGTCCGTTTGGATTCGTTGCCTCGAACGCTCGTGCAAATGGATGAGATGCTCGAGCGGCTCGCAGCGAAGGGGCTTGACGTAACCGAAGAACGCCTTCAACTTGCCGGGCTGCGTGATCGGCAGGCGGCGATGAAGACGGCACAGAACGAAGATGAAGCCGCCGGTGATGCACTCTATCACGAGGCTCGTCTTGCCAAACGCCGGTTGATGTTTCGTGACCCGGACCTGGATGGCTTGCAGCGCATTCTGTTTGTCAAACGCCATGCGTATCATTCTTCGCACAACTACAGCGACATTCTGGATTCCCGATTTCAGCCCGGCGGCGGCATCTGTGTCCTGAAAATTCCTCGTGTTGGTGATCGGCTCGAACCATCTGCTGCAAAGCTCACGATGCTGTTTGATGCCAGTGAGGGAATTGCCCGTGATCCGATGGCCGGGTTTTCCGCAGAGAAGATTTACTTCGCTTACCGGCCAGACAAAAGCCCCATTGCTGGCTGGCAGTCTTACTGGCATGTCATGGTTGCGAACAGCGATGGAAGCGATGCACGACAATTGACCGATGGTCCGTTTCACGATTACTACCCTTGTCCGTTACCCGATGGTGGGATCGCTTTTATTACCACGCGTGTGAAATCGCGGTTTTTGTGCTGGCGTCCTCAAGCGTTTGCGTTGTTTCGGATGGAGGCGAGTGGTTCCAATATCCAGCCGCTTTCGTTTGCCAACCTGAGTGAGTGGTCCCCCAGCGTGATGAAAGATGGGCGTATTCTCTGGACTCGTTCGGAGTATCTCGATAAAGGGGCTGATTTCGGTCATACATTGTGGGCAATGCGTCCCGATGGCACTCACCCGGAACTCGTCTTTGGCAACAACACGCCGAACTGTTATATCAACGGGCGTGAAGTGCCCGGCTCGCAGGAAATCTGCTGCACACTGTTTTCCCATGGCGGGGATCACAACGGCCCGATTGGACTGATCGACCCGGCGAAAGGGCAGTTCAACACCGCTGCGATCACCAATATTACTCCAGATGTCGATCCTCACTACAACATGAGCTGGCCAAAGCAGGAATGCTTCCGCGATCCCACGCCGATTGCGCGCGACTACTTTCTGGTGAGCCACGCTCCAACCGACCGATTTGGGTTGTACGTGATCGACCGTTTCGGCAACAGGGAATTACTCCATCTCGACACAACAATTGGCAGCATGTGCCCGACCCCACTGCGAGCCGTCCCTCGACCACCGGTCTTGCCGTCGATGCGAGATCAACAACTGGCCGATGCCAACCAGGGACAATTGACGCTGGTTGATGTTTATCAGGGGCTGGGGTCAGACGTAAAACGGGGCGAGGTTAAATACCTTCGCATCTGTCAGGAACTTGCAGCCGATTTGATCGAACAGTCCGATGGTCAGTGCCAAAACGACCACGTCGCTTTTCGGGACTGGTACGCAACGCCGATTCACAAAGTCTCAGGGCCATACGGCTGGCCCAGTTTCGTCGCCAAGGCAACGCACGGCCTGGTGCCGATTGAAGAAGATGGCTCTGCCACATTTAATGTACCGGCAGGAAAGGTACTCTACTTCGAACTGCTGGATGAAAAATTCAACGAGATCCAGCGGATGCGAAGCGTGGTGCAGCTTCAGGCGGGCGAGAAACGGAGTTGCATAGGTTGCCACGAAAGCCGCCGGACGACGCCTTTACCGTATCAGGTAATCGCCACGCGAAACAAGCCGGTCAACCCGGTACCGCCGCCCTGGGGCGCGGGGCCGTTTTCCTACCAGAAAGTTGTGCAGCCTGTGTGGAACACTCATTGCATCAGTTGTCACGATGCAAACGACAAGCAGGGATTCAATTTAGCAGGCACGCTCGATAAAGAAAAAGTTCCCGCATCGTACCGCACGCTAATTTCCGGCGGCTGGGTCCACTACTTCAACTGTCATTGGAATCTGCGTCACCACGAAGCCAAACCAAAAACCTTCGGCTCCTTCAAAAGCAAACTGTGGCCCATCTTAGACACCGGCCATCATGGTGTGAAACTGAGTGAGGATGAAATGAGAGCCGTGAAGTGCTGGATCGATTTGAATTGCCCCCTGTGGCCAGATTATCAATTCCGCCCCAAACGTCCCGCCGACCTGGCCGAATTTGTAAAGTGATACTGACGCCCTCAATTTAAGGCCTGAAAAGGCAGTAGACTTTTTTAGCTATTCTTGGTAGAATGTCGGGATGGAAGAAGCCCATGTTCCGAATCTTTCCGACGAATTACAACACGCTCTCAATTCTGGTGATGGGGTTGTGCAGGGTTCGTCTTTTGTATTGATGCGAACAGATGTTGTGCTGGATTGGTTTGGCTATACTGAAGAAGAGCTTCGCCGTGAATTGCAGTCAGGTCTCGATCAAATCGAAAGCGGTGACGTTGCCGAGTGGAATCTCAAAGAATTTCTGGCTGAGATGCATAAGCAGCATGACGCGAAGACGGGATAATGGCCAGAATCATTCGCACATCGGCAGCGAAGGCCGACCTCGCTAACATTTGGTCGTATGTTGCGGCTGACAATCCGCAGGCGGCTGACAAACTTCTGGCTCAAATCGACGCTATGTTTGAGCTTATCGGTCAAAATCCCAATCTCGGTTTTTCGATAGAGGGCATCAAGCTTGGGCTTCGTTGTAAACCGGTCAAACGCAACTACCTCATTTTCTATAGAACCATTGACGACGATGTCTATATCGCCCATGTATTGCACGCTGCACGTAACTACGAGCAACTTCTAAAAGATTCTTGAAAGGTAACTATTCAGTGAGTAGGCTGGGTTGAGGCACGAAACCCAGCACCTACGCTCAATACTGTCCGGGATATTATTGGGCCGATCCAGAAACGCTGGAAATCTCGATCGATACGAAAACAAAAGTCAAACTGGGTGAATACTCGATGGGGGGGGAAAAACCCGAACTGACTCTGAAGGCAACGTCCCCCAGGCACTCGATCATGATCCGCCACCGGAATCAAAACTGGTTCCGTTTGGCGTGTTGATGCTGGGCAGCGGCTTGTTGACATTGATTTTTGGCTGTCACGAGTGCAGCGATTTTTGGGGGGCTTGCCTGAAGACGTGGTGGAAGAGCGTCCGATCAAAGTGCAGGGGCATTCGCCGACTGGTGATCTACTTGGACAATGGCCCGAAGAACTCAGGAGTGACGAAAAAGTTTCTTCGCCGCATGGTCGAATTTTCCGATTGGTCGGGCCTGGAAGTTCGCTTGGTTTACTATCCCCCTTACCACAGCAAGTACAATCCGATTGAACGCTGCTGGGTGTCGCTGCAGCACAAATGGAATGGCGTTTTGCTCACTTGCTGGGAAGTGGTTCGCGCCTGTGCTTTGCGTATGACGTGGCGGGGAAGGCATCCGAGCGTGCATCACATCGCTCAGTACTACGAAGAAGTCGCGATGAGTAATTCTGAAATGCAACGCATCAACGACAGACTTCAGCGCTCGCAAACTCTCCCCAAATACGATATCACCATCAAGCCAACCAAGGCTCGCGGCAGGTAATTTCTCATTCGCCACTCGCCTTAGCATCCTGGGGTCAGTTTGTTCGCGACCATTATCCCATAAAATGATCAAAAGGTTGACGTACACCTCTAAACCAGGCATACTGGATGTAGTATATCTTGTAAGTGGCGATTTCGTTTTGATGGTGCAATCGTCAAGAGGTTATTCAGAAAGCGAAATAATGCAAATCGATCAGAATCCAGTTTGTAAGACAAGCCGTGTCTGTTTCAGTTTTTGGATGAATCTGTTTGTTTTGAGCTGGTTGTTTCCTGTTTATTTTTCCTGGGCGGAATCGCCTGAAAAGGAGACGCCATCGATAGCTGGATCTGATGATTCGTTTCTGATTCCGGCTTTTTCTTTTGATCGAGGCAACGCAAGAGTATTTACCACAGGCTGGGCAGACGCGGAGCCGATGATCGGTTTTGGTGGGAAAATCCCGAACGAGGTCGAATACGATATCGATTTTCCCGTGACGGCTAAATATATTTTGAGCATTCGATACGCGGCTGAATCTGTACGTCCCGTGCAGCTCTGGTTTGATGGCAAAGATTTGGGCAGGGCGTGCCGATCTGCAACGGGAAGCTGGAATACGAGCAAAGCGAAGTGGGAAGAAACGATCACGCTGAGCATCACCAAAGGAAAGCATATTGTGAAGCTGCTTCGCAACGGACCGCTTCCTCACGTGGTCAGCTTGCGGTTCAAATCGTCTGCTCCGTTTCCCAAGGGGTATCAGTTGTGCCGTCCCGATGCGCGCACTTT
>JAJRTM010000604.1 GCA_024278285.1 Planctomycetota bacterium | reverse complement strand
TCCCCATTTTAGCATCATTTTAGCGCACAAAGCGCAAACTTAGTCCCTTTTCCATTGTGCAGAGAGGGCTAACGCCGGCATCCAACGCACATGACAACTGGCAAGAGTAGATCAACGCGCAGCGTTCCGCGCTAACGAAAAAGCTCAGCGGCGTGGCGGCTCCGGCTTGTAGCCTTTGCCAAACAAAGCCTTTTCTGGCTCAGAGCGCCCCACTTTGCGTGCGGCGCAGCCACGTCCGCTGCAGCGGGTGTTAGCCCGCCTCATGCCTTTGTGGTGCCTGTCAGAACGGGCTTTATATCCTCATTACGATGAGAGCAGAAAAGGTATTGCCAAAACCATGCACAATCCAACTAGGGAGAATGCTCCCCGATTTTAGTCTGAGCCAGCCCAACATTAATCCCGATACGAACGGTAAAGCAAATGCAATCGGCCATAGACGCGGCTCGATTGTGAGCAGTAACAGATGGGGCAAGGTGAAAATTGCTGCCTGAATCACATTGGCTATCCAGAGTTTTGTCCGCCGTCCAAGCCAACCACCAATTAGCCCACGGAAGAATAGCTCCTCTCCTAGCCCAGTCTCGAACAAACCAAAGAAAAGGGCTGATAGAAAGTTCATTGCTGTCAGCGGCTGGCCCACAAATCGGCTGGATGCTACGTTCTGCTCATTCATTACACTTGCTGGGATCAGTTGTAAAACGCCCAATGATACGACAATCCCCAAGAGAGTAAAGGCCAGTGCCCATGAATAATAGCGACTTTCGCCCAACGTCAACCCCAACCGTCTGGCAATTTCGCGCCCATTGGTTCCATATTTCAATTTCACTACAAGAACGTAGATGATTGCGGGGATACCGTAAATCGCCAAAGACATCATGCGACTATCTCTCCGTGTGAAGAAAGCTATGATTCAGAACACAAGCGGGCTAACGTGAGCATCACCCGCCCGCCGTCTCTGGCAATCCGAGAAACTTTGACCAGAACCACAGCGGGCAAATTTCGCGCCGCTTACCCACCTCCGGAGGCGGGTAAGCCTAACGCGGAGTTAGTCAGCAGGTGTTGTCATTGAAAGTCTTCTGCATTATAGATATCGATGTGCCTGAATCCCGTCAACTGGGTGGCTTGCTTAACATTTATTCCATTTTCGCCAACAGCCATGGCTGCACTACGCTTATCTTTCACGACAACTGTAGCTGTATTTTGTAATCGATCTATTTGAACATTACGCACTCTATAACGAGAGAGGCCTAAACAATTAATCAGGAAAATATTAATGTCTTCAACCCATTTTACAAACCTAATATTCTCTTGAAGATTGTCTCTTAGGGTATCAATGTGGCAATTGTTCTTACCTAAGCATACCTTAATCGCATCAATGTCATCAGCTGTGCTTCTTACTACCACTTTACTTTGAATCCCAGGCTCTCGTACCAAGTCTACAATTTCAATATCTCCATCAGCTATTTCAGGTATTTGTTTCAATATCTTCTCTCTAAGCTCATCTTCTGGATTTAATGCAATAGTGGGTATTAAACTTTCATCTAACTCCCCCACTGTCAGGATTGTTACATCAATACCAGTAATTTTTGATGTTAACCTAACATTGCTCCCTTTTGTCCCAACGGCTCTGGCTGCCGTTGTTTTGTCATAAACTACAATTTTAGCCGACCGTTTCTTGGGATCAATGTCTATCGAACGTATTTTGTCAGGCGGGATACCAAGACAATCAACCACAAATTGCTTAATATCATCACTCCACCTAATAAACCATATAGATTCTTGAATATCGTTTATTATATTGACAAGCATCTGACTTTCTTTGCCATTACAAATTCTTACTGGATCATCTATTGAGTCAGAAGCAGAGCGAAGAATGACTTTGGTCTGGACTCCAACTTCTCTAACGATATCTATAATTTCAACTTGGCCACTGGCTATCTCTGGAACATGTCTTACTAATGCTGCTTGCACTTCTTCCTCAGGACTTAGGATAATATCCGTTCGAGTTTGTGTAGAGTGGCAAGTTATAAGAACTGCCCTATTAGGCCTACCCGATCTTGTAGGCATTGTATAGGTTTGGCTTCTCACTATCTCAACAAGTCCTTCCTGTTGCCCCCATTGAGCAATATGGCGAGCTAGGTCTACGTTTTCTAAACCAATTGCTCTCACATATACTGTTTCTACACCCATTCTAACTTTCTTCTTCAGCCACCATTTATGCGCGCGTAATCCTTTCATGGCTAGGGTTTCATAACTAGCGACAAGTAATACTCCTGCCCTTATCGATTTCCCCAAAAAATTGAGAGGATATATTGCGCCACGTTCACTTATCTCAATGGTATGGAGAAAATCCAAGAAAAGTTTTGTCTCTTCTCTAGTCTCACGATCAGGTAGATTTCCTGAGACTTTCCTTCCGAGGCCTCTCAATTCTCGCAGTAAAATCCTAGTAAGTACTCCTCCCGAATCTAGTCTCCTTATCTTCTTAGAACAAAACTCAATTTGATCATCGTCAAGGATTAACGGGTTATACACTTTATTAAGAAAGTAGTGGCCGACATTGGTTTCTTCATCTGTACCGAGTAGTTTCCATGCCATCTCTAAGTCTAGAGCTTTTTGAAGAGAGTGGTTTGTGTGCGGCCGCGATTGCCTCAAAAAACCAGTTTGCAGATACAGCATCGTCGCAGTAACTACATTGCGCGCATCATCAAAATTGATCCGTAACCTAACTACTACTTCGTTGTCTTCGATGGCTGCTTGCTCTTCACCTCTCTTTAGCCACTCTATCTTAATTGGATGAGGCATAACACCTTCAACCTCGGATTCAATAGCCTCAACTGCCACATTAATTTTTGCTTGTATTTGAGTGTTGATAGCTTTCAGTTTGACTCGTCTATGTATCCACGAGAAAATACGTAATAACCAACCAAGTAGGATTTCAATCTGTTCGAGATGGGTGAATGCCCAGCCTACGGCTGCAAAGATGGCACTCAAGATAATGACCAACTGGCCTAATGAAATCACTTGTTTTTCTCCCTAACAACTTCAGCAAATCGGGCAATACAAAGAGCATCATCACAACACATCACAATTTGACCCTTCACGCGGCTTACTAACTGCCAATTGTCTATGTTAATTGGGCTTCCACATACAAGGCAGCTAATTTTATTTTCATTTAGATTATCGAGTAAACCCAATGAAGATAGCCAAACTTCAGCATCATCATTACTAACGGCTAGAATTCTGGTTCTTGACGACCATCTTTTTATCTTTTTTAGTAGTTTCCTCATTATTTCATCCTGTGTACTTGATCCAGCGGTTATAGAGAAAGAGATTATCGCTGGCTAACGTGAGCATCACCGACTCGCTGTCTTTGGCAAGGCATGGCAATTTAACCAGAACCATGACGGGCAAATTTCGCGCCGCTTACCCACCTCCGGATGCGGGTCGACTTGACCCGGGGTTGGGTGGTGTTTTTGGCCAAATGCACCATTTTTACCAATCATTCTCTGTCCATCCATGTCCTCTCTCTTCATACGATGGAGGACGGTCTTCACCACAACCACACTCACTACAAGCTGGACAGACAAACCATCCGCATGTTTTACATTGTCTCTCGCGGTGTGGCTCGATAATTTCGCCGCAACTCCAGCATTCATAAAATACTGGTTCGCCGCAAAGTGGACAATTTCGTTTGTTATAGTGCCGATATTTACAATGGGGACAAACTGCCATTATGCTGTTCTAGGCCAATCAAGCAACTATTTTTCTTAAATAAGTCCACAAATAAGCGTCTTTTGGTGAAATGTTTCATCTTGTGCCCCTTGTAACCATTTCCCTCCAGTAGAAAGAACGATCCAGAAGAACCTGTTTCAGATTACATCAAAAGAATCGGCGTGTCAAGCAAAGCGATTCTCCCGCCACCCAACTCACAGTTC
>JAJRTM010000603.1 GCA_024278285.1 Planctomycetota bacterium | reverse complement strand
TGTTGACTACGGCACTACGATTAGAAATTTATCGCAGAGAACATGACAGCTATCCTCCGACGCTGAAAGACGTTTTCCTCAATGAAAAAGTTCCCGTAGACGTATTTGATTCAATGGGAGCCCCCATTCAATATGCCAGAGAGACCAAAAATACCTGTCGAATCTGGAGCGTTGGTCTCAACGGCATCGATGATGCAGGCATAAATATTGGATTTGACAAGGAGCATACAGACATCGGCTATCAACTTGGAGAAAAGAAGGGAAGCTAAATGATCAGAAAGAAAAGAAATTTCTGGTCCCCACGCGGCGGCGAAACCTTGTTGCAACTCCGAGCAGATTATCTGAGCGATAATGACTCGATGCCCAGATTCTGGTCCCGCCGCCAACGCCAACAAACCGGTCGCCGCCCCACAAAACTAAAAACCTGAACAACCTCCAAGGTGCACCCCTGCAAAAGAGTTTCGATACCTTGCTCTTGACTCTGCGGGTTACAAGAGCCTACGATGCAGAGTATAAGTTGCCTGGAAACTGATTAATTATTTTGAAATAGAGTTATGCGTCACTGGATTCTCATTCTTGCATTGGCATCAAACCAGCTCCTGTTTTCGGGGCATGGGGGAATGTATGTCTGCATGGGGAATGACGGGGCGTTCTGCCTTGAAGCCGACCCCGAAACCTGCACTTGTTGCAAAGATGGTCGGCATGACGAAGCTGATCACGACACCAATGCCTGCTTCTGTTCCTGTAAAAAAAGAGAAGTCGGTTTGTGTGCCTTGGAGGGAACATCACCGGCATCTGGCGAAACAATCGTAACGAATGAAGATGACTGTGGTTGTTTGCACCTGATGATTACAAACGGTCAGTCGGCGCCCGCAACGCGAACCGTTTATTCTTTCGACCTGGAATGGAATCGTTGCCTTACCGCGTTTTCGTTACTTACTGATTATTGCCCTGCTTGCAATACATCTCTGCAATGTATTTCAGATACTGGTTTCTCTTTCTGCAAACCGAATCTCGATGCCCGCAGCCTCGTTATGCGCTGTTAATCAGCCTCTTTTTTGCTGCGTTTCTGCTTGAATGATATTTATTCGAGCGAATTCTTCACTGCACTTTTCTGCCTTATTATTTGCGCTCGGTCGTTCTTTAGAATTGCTGAGCGAAGTAAACAGCAAGCAGGCAGATTTTCACCGTTATCTACCAGGAGGTCGAAATGTCTACAGCCATTTCTCCTACAAAACAATCACCTGATCACCCCACTTCAAGTGATACGAAGCACTTCGGATTGGCGGGGCGTATTTTTCATGGTCTTCCCACAATTGTTGTCTTCTTACTGCTGGGGAGCGTGATGTTCCTTGGGCACCATACCGGTTGGAAGCTGATTCCTGCCGCCGAGTTGTTTGGCGAACAAGAGCATGAAGCAGACGATTGGTGCGCAGAGCATCTTGTGCCGGAATCGGAATGTATTGAATGTGATCCCGACTTGTATCCGAAACCGAAAGAATATGGTTTCTGCAAAATTCACGGGGTCGCAGAATGCGTGATTGATCATCCCGATTTGGCGCAAGTTAACGGAGAACCTCAACTGCCTCAGTACGATACTGCGACTGCGATCGCGCTGCTTCCTCGTCCCGAAAACAACCCGCTGGAGAGTATGCACAAATCTCGCATTCAGTTTGCTTCGATTGAAAGTATCCACAAATTCGGGATTGATATTGATATTGTGCAAACGCATTTAATGGTGGATGAAATACGTGCGAATGCAGAAGTTGTTTACGATCCGATGCGGGTGGCTCAACTGAAAACTAAAGCCCCGGGGAGCGTTGTCGCGGTTTATAAAACGGTGGGCGATCCTGTTCAACAGGGGGAAATTGTTGCCATTGTTGATGCGGTTCGCGTGGGAGACGCCAAATCGGGCATCATGCAGGCATTGGTTCAGGTTCAGTTTGAGCAGGCCAAAGTGGATCGTCTGAAAGAGGCGGGGAAGAATGGAAGTATTGCCAGGAAGTTTCTGTTGGAAGCCGAGGCAGCTTATCGAAAAGCAGAGGTCAATTTAATTGCAGCCAAACAGGCGTTGGCGAATCTCGGGTTTATTCTGCCCGAAAATATCGAAGAAGCTGATCCCAAAAAGCTGGCGGCAGAACTGCTTTATCGAGATATCCCGACTCATCTGGTTGGGACACTACCCCAACGGCAGCGAACAGCAAACTTAATTCCGGTTCTCGCACCGTTTAATGGTATCGTCACTTCGCAGAATGTTGTTGCGGGAGAAGTTGTCGATTCGACCACGATGATGCTCAAAGTTGTTGATCCGTCACAAATGTGGCTGGTGCTGAATGTGAAGCAGGAAGAAGCGAAGTATGTGCATATTGGCTTGCCAGTTCGGTTTGACTCGGACAATGAGACGGCACAAATCAACGGAAATATCTCCTGGATTAGTCCGGAAATCGATCCGCAAACTCGAACGATTCAGGTGCGGGTTGTTCTGAATAATTCGGAAGGTTTATTAAGAGATCGCATGTACGGCACGGGGCATATTATTTTGCGTGAAGAACCGAATGCGATTGTAGTCCCGAAAATTGCGGTGCAATCGACTTCAGATGCCCATTTCGTGTTTGTGCGTGATAAAAACTATTTCAATGACGATGCCCCCAAAGTTTTTTACGTGCGGCAGGTTCGTATTGGTGCATCCGATGGCGAGTTTGTCGAATTGCTCGCCGGGGCTCTTCCGGGAGAAGTCGTCGCGACTAAAGGAAGTTCTGTTCTGCTCGGTCAACTCTTACGCAGTAACCTGGGTGCAGGTTGCGGCTGTCATTCAGAATGACTGAAAGGAATAAACAATGGATTTTCTAAATCGAGTGATCGATTTCTCGCTGCATAACCGGATGGTTGTGCTGCTGGGAGTTGCAGTGGCTGCGGTAGCAGGAATGGTTGCGCTGCGTAATTTGGATATCGATGCCTTCCCGGATACGACGCCGGTGCAGGTGCAGGTGAATACGATTGCGCCGGCGCTGGCGCCGGAAGAAGTCGAGCGGCTTATTACGTTTCCGATCGAATTGGCGATTAGCGGATTACCCGGACTGGAAGATGTTCGTTCGATCTCTAAATTCGGGCTTTCGCAAGTGGTTGTTATCTTTGAAGATGGAACGGACATCTATTTTGCCCGTCAGTTAATTAACGAGCGTCTTTCAACGGTCGAACTTTCTCCTGGAATTGAACGCCCGAAAATGGGGCCGGTCGCAACCGGATTGGGAGAGGTCTTTCATTATGTGGTTACCGGCCAGGGAACTGAACCGACCGATTTGCGAACGATTCACGATTGGGTGATTAAACCGCCGATGCGAACCGTTCCGGGGACCGCAGAAATCAACAGTTGGGGCGGTTATAAGAAACAATATCAAATTCGTGTCGATCCCGACTTGCTCATTAAACATGATTTAACGTTTACTCAAGTTGTCGAAGCCGCCAAGAAGAATAATTTGAATGTCGGTGGTGGGAACATTACTGAATCGAGCGGAATGCTGCTGGTTCAGGGATTGGGACGCACGACCGATGTGAAGCAGATTAAGCAGATGGTTGTTGCTTCCAAAGATGGGGTGCCGATCCGTATTGAAGATGTGGGCGATGTGATGATTGGTCACGAAATTCGCAGAGGAGCGGTTACTGCCGATGGAAAAGGAGAAGTCGTTCTCGGCCTCGGCTTTATGCTCATGGGCGAAAACAGTCATGAAGTGACTTGGGCGTTAAAGGAAAAACTTGATTCGATTAAAGGAACGTTGCCCCCCAATGTGCAAGTGATTCCTGTTTATGATCGTACCGAATTGGTCAACTTCGTGATCGATACCGTCAGAAAGAATCTGTTTGAAGGCGGTTTGTTTGTGGTCGCGGTGCTGTTTGCTTTTCTGGGGAATGTCCGGGCAGCAGCCATTGTCGCGCTCGCGATACCGCTTTCGATGCTGTTCGCGTTTACGGGAATGTATCGCTTTGGGATCGCTGCCAGCTTGCTTAGTTTAGGAGCAATCGATTTCGGCCTTGTTGTGGATAGTTCGGTCGTGATGATCGAAAACTGTGTGCGACATCTGGCTCTTGATCAGAACAGTGGAAAAAATCGGCTCGATATTATTCGCGATGCAGCCGTCGAAGTTCGTCGACCGACGATGTTTGGTGAACTGATCATCATGATTGTGTATCTGCCAATTTTAACGTTGGAAGGAATCGAAGGAAAATTGTTTCGTCCGATGGCGTTGACGGTCATCTTCGCACTGATTGGTTCAATGATTCTTTCGCTGACGTTGATGCCGGTGCTCGCGAGCTTCTTTCTGCCCAAGAAAATAGAGGAAAAAGAACCATTTTTGATGCGAATTGCTCATGCGATTCATTACCCGATACTTCAATTTTCGATGCACCACAAAGCAGCGGTCATCGGCTTTGCGGCTACTGTCATGATTATTGCCTTCGGGATGATTGCTCCGAATCTTGGTTCAGAATTTGTCCCCAGGCTTTCTGAAGGAGCGATTGTTTGTGGTGTGATCCGCTTAGCCGGGACCGATCTGGATGATTCGATTCGCTCGAATACGCAGATGGAAAGAGCGGTTCTGGCAGAATTCCCGGATGAAGTGGAGCATATCTGGAGTCGGATCGGGGCAGCGGAAATTGCGACTGATCCGATGGGTATCGAATTGACCGATATTTTTATCACGTTGAAGCCGCGCGATGTTTGGAAGAAAGCGAAAACACAAGCTGAGCTAACCGAAAAGATTGAAAGAGTGTTGCGTGATTTTCCGGGAACCAAACTTGGGTTTGCTCAACCGATTGAAATGCGCATCAACGAAATGGTTTCGGGGATTCGGGCAGATTTAGGCGTGAAATTGTTTGGTGATGATTTCGACATTCTTGTAGAAAAAGCACAAGAGATTGAACAGATCATCAAATCGATTGACGGGGCAGCCAACGTCAACACTGAACAGATCACCGGTCAGCCGATGTTGCAGATTAAAATCAAGCAGGATCAAATAGCGCGCTACGGACTTTCTGCCCAGGAGGTTCTCGATCTTGTCGAATCAATCGGCAGTAAACCTGTCGGCGAAATTGTGGAAGGACAGTTGAGGTTTCCGCTGATTATTCGCTTGCCGGAATCGGTAAGGGAAAGTCCGAAGACAATCGCGGCGATGCTGATATCAACTCCCAAAGGAGAACGAATTCCGTTATCTCGGCTCGCGACGGTAGAAGTTGTCTCCGGTCCTTCGACGATTACCCGCGAATGGGGACAACGGCGAATCACGGTTACTTCGAATGTGAGAGGTCGTGATTTGGGGAGTTTTGTGGCGGAAGTTCAAAAGAGAATTGCTGAGGAACTGGCGCTACCGCCGGGGCGTTATCGTGTTGAATATGGCGGTCAGTTTGAAAACCTTCAACGGGCACAACAACGTTTATTGATTGTCGTGCCGATTGCGCTGATACTGATTTTCATTCTGCTTTACATGACGTACGGCAATTTGATTGATACCTTCCGCGTCTTCACCAGTATTCCGTTTGCGTGGGTGGGTGGTATTTTTGCTCTTTGGTTGCGCGGGATGCCGTTCTCGATTTCCGCAGGGGTCGGCTTCATCGCGATGTCGGGAATTGCGGTTCTCGATGATATGATTCTGGTTTCGTACATCCGACAACTTCGTGAAAAAGGAGTTGAACTGAACGAAGCAGTTTCACAGGCAGCCGTGACGAGATTGCGCCCCGTGTTAATGACCACGCTGGTCGCCAGCCTTGGTTTTTTACCGATGGCGATAGGTGACGGCATGGGAGCCGAAGTGCAACGCCCACTCGCGACCGTGGTCATCGGCGGCGTCATTGGCGCCATGGTGATGTCGCTATTGGTACTACGCGTAATCTACTTGTTATTCAATGCCCCGATAAAATCAAACAAGAAGGAGGCATAAAACAAAATCGACAAGGCGAGCCGGGGGTGTTACCCTGGGCTGGTAAATAACCCGGAAAATGGGGGAGCTAGGATGTTTTCGTATTGAGAAACTGTTGCGAGGAATAACGGTTTCGTGTGCCACGGCTCTGTGAGCCGTGTTGCGTTGGAGTGAGAATATCTTGTTAAAATAAAGCTTGATTTTCAGTTTGCACGGCTCACAGAGCCGTGGCACAC
>JAJRTM010000602.1 GCA_024278285.1 Planctomycetota bacterium | reverse complement strand
TCACCGCCAACAATTCAACCTTGCTCAGGCTGGTCATCACATCAATTTCAAGATTATCCCGCGATTCAGTTCCCATCAAAGAAAAATAACAGATCCCCCAAATCTACGCACTACCAATTTCTACACAATAGACAGCTACCCGAAAAGACCAATTTGTAGCCCGTGAACGATTACTGCGGACAGGGCTGATCGGTTGGCAGGTTTTCGGCCTGCTTGCCGAGTGCTTCGCAGGCCACCCCTTCGGTTAGCCCCTCGGCTGCAGCAACCCAGACATCTTCCATGTTGGTGAAGGAAACGTCCAAGCCAAGGCCTTCGGGGCCGAAAGCTTCTTCGCTGATAATTTTTCCCCACTGCCGGGCGAGATCTTTGATTTTTCCCAAATCCTGATCAGACAATTGCATCCTTGCATCCTTGCATCCCCCATGAACTGTTAGAGTTACGTCAAAACAGGCCCCCCCATTCCTAGGCACACATTCTACAAAAATACCACCATCTCACAAATAGCGTTCTGCACCCGTCCTCCCTGACGGGGGATACTATAAGGTGTTTGCACAAGGTGGCGTTCGCTTGAATCCGAGCCAATGAAAGGTACTCGGTTCAAGTTGCCGAACCCACTTGACGACTGCTTGCAAATGATGAATTCCGTGCGATCATTCGCATGCTACGAATTCCGTAAAGTGTCCCGCAAATAATAGCCGCCAGCATGGCGTCGAAGGTGTGGCGATGTCCCTGTCGCCCGCATGGGTCGGTGACCTGTCCCAAGATGGAAAAACAGGTCGCACGAGTTGGCGGGTCGCATTATAAAATCTCCCTGAGTGTGTAAAATTTGGACTTCGGTGTTGTAAGTTTGGGGAAAATACCGCCTGATTTTGTCGGTATTTTCCCCAAACTTACAACACACATCCAATACCAAACTTTGAGCAGCCCTGCGGTGGGCGGACAGACTTCCATGCAAAATTAAGCCTCAACTGGAATCAGATATCGGCTGCAAGGGCTTCCCTGGGTCATAATTCTATAGCTGACAAGTGGTTAGGAAATGTGGAACAGTAGTTTGTGCAACGCTTTGTTTCGGCTTTGTTGCTGCACAACTAAGCCGAGTTGGCCTGTCTGGGTGAACTTAGCAAAAGCATTTCTTATTTCTCCGGTCAAGGGAAGTCCTTCAAGTCGAATCCCCGAATCCCCTTGCGAAGCGTGGCGATAATCGTCCCATCTTCTTCGACCCGCCCGGTTCTACGTTTTCTGACCGTTGCTTACAAAAGGTGACTTGATTCTATTCAGAAATTCTCTGTTGCTTCGCTGGCTTGTATCTTTACTCTGCTTTGGAGAGAATGGAAACGTTCAGTGTCTTGAGTTTTTTCAAAGTTCAGGAGTGGTGGTATGGCGGTTGGTTGGGAAACAGTGCAAGTTTTTATCTCTTCCACGTTCAGCGAGATGCACGCGGCACGTGATTACCTGGTGAAAGTTGTTTTTCCGTTATTGCGGGAGAAGTTGGAGAAGTTTCGCATTCATCTGGTTGATATCGATTTGCGATGGGGGGTGACCAAAGAACAGTCGGATGGTGATCGTGCGCTCGATTTGTGCCTGCAGCAAATTGATGAATGCCGGCCGCTTTTTATTGGGATTCTTGGTGATCGCTACGGCTATGTACCGGAAGATTTCCCAGAGGATGCACTTTCCAAATATGGCTGGATTCAAGACAAAACCGGCAAGAGTATTACCGAACTGGAAATCATTCACGGCGTGCTGAACGATCATGAAATGAAACCGCGGTCGTTTTTCTGTTTTCGGGACAATGCGTTTATTGAAGATGTCCCAGAAGCCAAACGTGGCGACATGCAAAGCGATAGCGATGCATCGGCTGATAAATTGAAAGAGCTGAAGCAGACGATTATTGACGCCGATGTTCCCCTGCTTGAAGATTACCCCTGCAACTACAGCGGATTGAAGATTAACTGGAGAATCGCTCAGCAGAAACTGCAAGATGAAACTGATCAACGGACACTCCACAAGATTGCCTCAGATGGCATTGTCGATTCTGAAGAATACAGCAGCCTTAACGAACATTTACAGAAGTTTGTCAATGAACATGGTGTCGTTTATCTCGATGGTTTGAAAAAGTTCGGCGATGCAATTGCTCAGTTTTTGGAACAGGCGATTCTCAATCCCGAACCTGGCTCCGACCTCGAAAAGCATTTGCGAGAATTAGAGCAACCGCAAAATGATCCACTCGGCCTGGCAGAAGAATCTGAGTACCACGAGCAGTTTATGGAATCGCGACTGCGTGTTTATGTTGGTCGTGAACCGATCCAACGGGCATTAGTTAAGTTTGCAGAAAGCGATCACACGGTTCCCTGCCTGGTGACCGGCCCCTCTGGTATGGGGAAATCAGCGGTGATGTCAAACTTTGTCAGGGGATATAGGAAGCTGCACGAAAACGAGAAACTCCTGTTGATACCACACTTTATCGGAGCCAGTCCCAATTCAACCTTGTTGCGACAAATGCTGCGGCGGTTCTGTCTGGAACTGCAACGAGAATTCGGTTTTGAAGAAGAAGTGCCCCAGGAAACCACTCAACTCGGCACAACCTTTCGTGATTTTATCGAACGGGTGCCAGAAAATCGGGCGGTGCTGTTCGTGATTGATGCGTTGAATCAGTTGGATGAAACTGACAATGCCCACGCGATGAACTGGCTGCCCTGGAAATTGCCAGCTCATGTCAAATTTGTCACCAGTTGCATTGACGATCCTGATCGTGAAGAAGCGGTCCTGCAAGCATTGAAGCATCGTCCACGGGGGGAATACGAAGTCAAACCGTTGAAAAGTAAAGAACGTTTTGAAATTGTCCATCAGGTTCCGAAACTCTCTGCCAAAATGCTCGACTCGTTACAGGTCGGCCTACTGCTGACCAATCCGACAACCTCGAATCCGCTCTTTTTACTCGTCGCATTAGAGGAACTGCGTGGCTTTGGCTCGTTTGACGAATTAGACATCTGCATTGCGATGCTCCCGCGGCCTGACGAAAAGAAAGAGCCTGCCTGGAAACAACTGATCAAAGATTCTCAAGTCGCTGCCAATAAAATCGGTGACGAGAAGAAACGGAACGAAAAACTGCAACGTCTGGAACGAATTAAAGAATCGCTGGAGCAAATTGAAAAGAGAGTAAAGCAGAAGCCGCCTGTTGTTGATACAGTCACTGCACTGTTCACTCAGGTGATCGAACGGCTCGAAATCGAATTCGATCCTGTAATTGTTCGTACCGTTCTCGAACTGCTGGCTGTCGCCCGACATGGACTTTCACGCTCAGAACTGCTCGCGATGACAGAGGGAGACGATGTCGCAATTGACGAATCGACCAGCGACCTGTTCTCGGTTTTGAACCAACTGCGTCCTTATCTGCAACCGCGCGGCGAATATATCGACTTCTTCCACCGCGGCCTCTACAAAGCGGTCCGCGAAAAGTATCTGGCGAGTGAAAAGCAGCAGTTCGCAGCACATCGACAATTAGCGGACAATTTCCATCGCCAACTCAACCCGGTCGGTGCTGAACCGTGGAGTGGTGACTCTGTTCGTTCCCTCTCCGAACTGCCGTTTCATCAGACAAAAGGACATTGCTGGGATGAATTGGAAGCAACACTTACTTCCATTCAATTTTTGGAAGAGAAAAACGAAGCTGGCAACGTTTTTGAGTTGGTTGTCGACTTCACCACGGCAATTGAACAGATTCCAGAAGAACTCATCTGGGCAGGTCCAACAAAACGTGAAGAAAAACAACAACGGCCATCGGAAGGCTATACCACAAAAAAAAATCTTACAACTGTTAGAAGAATCGCTCCGCCGCGACATTCACTTTATTGCCCGCCATGCTAAAGATTATCCGCAGGCATTGTTTCAATGCTTGTGGAACAATGCCTGGTGGTACGACTGTCCGGCGGCTGCGAAACATTACAACCCGCCGGAAGGAGGCTGGTCGGTTGAAGGTCCGCCCTGGGAACGACCTAGTCTGAAATTGTATGAACTGCTTGAAGAGTGGGACAGCAGACGAAAATCGTTACCTTGTGGGCAATCTTTGTGTTGGATTCGTTCGATCATTCCTCCACGGCTTCCGATTGGCGATCAACTCTTTCGAATTAAGGGACACGGTGGAATGGTTACAAGCATCGCATTCAGTCCAGATGGACGAAGTTTTGTCAGTAGTTCAATAGATTATGCTGTTCTGGTCTGGGATGCGAGGAGTGGAGAACAGATAGCTCGGCTTGTAGACAAAGATGAAGAAATTCTTTTTGATGCGGTTAATAGCGTGGCGTTTAGCCCTGATGGCCTATGTATTGCATCTGGATCTAGTGATGCCAAGGTACAGATTTTTGATGCTAAGAGTGGTATATTGATAAAAACGTTTGAAGGACATACAGACGAAGTCGATAGCGTTACTTTCAGTCCCGATGGAAAACGGATCGCCTCTGGCTCTCGCGACAACACTGTCCGAGTCTGGAACACCGACAACGGAGAGGAAATTGCACGGATGAAAGGACACACAAGTCGTGTCAATAGCGTGGCATTCAGTCCCGATGGAAGCCGAATTGTTTCTGGTTCTGGTAAGATTAAAATAACTCTTCGGCCGCATGACACTATTGATAACACAGTCCGGATTTGGAATGCTGAAAATGGTGTGCAAATCAGACTGTTTGAAGGACATGCGGATGCTGTCAATAGCGTCGTATTCAGTCCTGATGGAAAAAGTATTGCCTCTTGTTCAAGTTACAGTACTGCACTAGTCTGGAATGCTGCGGATGGTAAAATAACAACATCTTTCGAAGAACGTACAGGAGTTTTCAAAACCGTATCATTTAGTTCAGATGGAAAGCACATTATTGTTTCTGGCTCATCATCACGCGAGGTCATACGAATATGGGACACAAAGAATGCTAAACAAACTACTATATTCAAAGGTTACACAACAAGTCTTATCACTTGCGTTGCATTCAGCCCCGATGGTCAGCACATTCTCTGCGGCACCTATAGCGGTACTTTACATATCTGGGATACAGAAAGAAGAATTCAGAGTGGTCAGCTCAGAAATGACATAACTGGCTCTCATAGTAAAGTTGAGTTTTCTCAGGATAGTCAGCATATAATCTGCACCCTTGGGGACCAAACTGTACATGTTTGGGATGCCGTTAGTGGAATTTGCTTACAGGTGATTGAGGGAACCAAGATTAGCAAAAAAAACGTCACTGAGCAGGTGAACTCTCCTTATCGACTCACCACGGTTAGTGGCTGGGGTATCGTAGGAAGGATGGAAACGAAAATTGAATCTACACTTTCCGGTATGTCGACTGCCTGGTTCCCCATCCCGTTCAGGTTCAGTTATTCCACGTCCAACTTCTCCAGTCGCAAGTGGGCCATGGCGGATGAGAGCCACCTTTACATATTGGAACTGGTTGGCGACTTAGCGATACAGGAAAAGTGATCGTGTCGTCCACGCCAGGCCGCATCGCTGGTAAACAGCGTACACCAATGTATAATCAAACTTGCAGTATTGAAAAAGGAGCAAGCGCATCTGTAGGACGAAGCCCGCTTTTACGATAAGGAACTGAACATGTCTGAGCTTGAAAAGAGAATTTTGGTGACTGGTGATGTTGCTTTGGATCATCATGTTTATCAAGGGGGGAAGCGGAAGCCGGGGTCTACGATGAAGACGGGGACTCTGATTACTGAAACAGAGGGCGGAGCGGTTTTGTTGTTTCAATTGCTCAAGAGATTGGGGGAAGCAATTGATACATTAGTAGCCAAGATTAACAATTTGACGAAGCAGATTGAAAAATTAAAAGCTGAAAAAAAAGATTTAGATGATCTAATAGATGAATCAGAGACAACGAAAAAAAAAATAGAATCCATTCAGATAAAACTGGATATTTTGACGCAAAATAAAAATGATGCAACGAATAAATTAGGCAAAGCAAAACAAATTGCAGTCAACTTAGGAGTCAAGTTTCCCGAAGACCATTTGCTGGTGAGTCGAGGGTGTTGGCTGCTGGAGCCGTTCCCCAAAGCGGTTGATGATCAATCTGACGATGAACAGGAGCATTGGAGAATCAGTCAGTCTTTGGGTTTGCAATCTCCTGCAGACCATCTTCCCTCCAAAGAAAACGCGGAAACGATTGACCAGGATTACGATATCATTGTGATTGCGGATGACGATCTCGAATTTCGCAGAATTACATCGCAAGCAGCCTGGCCTCGTGTCTTGAACGAAAAGAAGCAAACACCTCAATGGGTGGTGATCAAACATGCCTCCCCAATTGCCAGTGGAGACTTATGGCATTCTATGATAGAGAAGCATGCTGACCTGTTTGATCATATGGTTTGCATTGTTCCCATTAACGATTTAAGGCTGTCTCAAATTCGTGTGACCCAGAAAATATCGTGGGAACGAACGGCTCTCGATTTAGCAAAAGAGCTGCTTAACAACCCCGATCTCAATGGAATCCGACGAAGTCGATTTGTTATTGTCAACTTCCATACAGACGGTGCAGTTCTGGCAGACTTTACAGATAACAAGAACCCCCTGTTTCGGCTGATTTATGATCCTGCCAATTTGGAAAGAGATTGGTCCAATGGTGTGGAAGGAACCATGTATGGTCTTCAGTGTGCGTTCGCCTCTGCGATTACCGCAAAGCTGCCTTCCCACAAAAGTACCAGCGAAGAAATCCGAGAAGCAATCACTGATGGCATTTGTGCCGGGTTAGCTTCCATGCGACGCCTTACCAGTGAGGGGTTCAAATTACCCTGCGTTACTTCAATCAGTAAACATTGCGGTTTTCCCTATGCAGAAGTGGTTGAAGAAATTCTCACTCCGACCTGGAAGTACAGCCATGTCGATCTTCCCCTTCATGTCGTGAAGGGCAGCGTCCCCTCGCCACCTTGTCATCCGGTAAGCGATAACCAATGGTCAATCGTCGGGCAAGACTCCGGCAGGGGCGCAAAATCCGGGGCATTATTCGGTCTGGCATGTCGCGTTGCATTACGGGGAACTTCTGAATTAAGAAACATCCCCTATCAACAATTCGCCAGTCTGTTTACGGTCGATCGAAGTGAAATTGAAAGCTTGAGGATATTAAGGAAGTTGATTATCAACTATCGCGATCTGGGAGAGGCAGATAAACCACTTTCCATTGCGGTTTTTGGTGCCCCCGGTTCAGGGAAATCGTTTGGAGTGAAACAGATTGCCAAAGCGGTCCTGGGCAAAAAGGTTCCTATTCTCGAATTCAACCTGTCACAGTTTAACGATCCACAAGAACTGATCGGTTTGTTTCATCAAATTCGCGATAAAGTTCTTGAAGGAACAATGCCTATTGTCTTCTGGGATGAATTTGATTCCAGGGAGTTAATGTGGCTGCAATACCTGTTGGCTCCGATGCAGGATGGTCGATTTCAAGATCAACAAATTTCTCATCCCATCGGAAAATGTGTGTTTGTATTTGCTGGAGGAACCAGTCATAACTTTGCTAGTTTTGGTCCCAAACCACCTGGTACAAATGGCTCGGATGAGAAAGAGAAGGAGAAAAAATCTGAGGAATGGGAGTCTTTCAAATTAAAGAAAGGGCCAGATTTCAAAAGCCGCCTGGGGGGCTATCTGGACGTGATGGGACCTAATCCCAAAATCAATCCTTCTTCAACCGCTGGGGGCGAAGATATCAGTTTTCCCATTCGCCGTGCGTTGCTGTTGCGAGTTAATCTCGAATTATTTGGAAACGAACGCCTGATTATCGACCGTGGCGTCCTGACAGCGTTACTGGAAATCTCTCAATATGAGCATGGTGCCCGCTCGATGCAAAAAATCATCGAACAAATTCGCGACAGCAGCCGAACGGGTGAGATCAGACGAAGCGATGTCCCTCCGGCAAGCCTGCTGAATCTTCATGTGGATGACAAAGAGTTCATCGCTTTGATGGAGCGTGACCTTACTTTCCAGATCGAGGTCGATGCGATAGCAGAGGCGTACCATGCTTACTATCGCGAAAAATACCCCCCTCAAAAAAAGGAAGACATAGAATATCTGGACAAGGAATTCATCGAATTACATGAATTCCTGAAAGATGACAACCGCGCGGCTGCCAAGCGGGTTTGCGAGGTATTAAATTTGGTCGGCCTCTATCTCGAAAAGGGAAAACCAGCTTCGCCCGGTGAGATAAAGGAGATCGATCAAATTATCGATGCAAATATCGAAATGTTGGCAGAAGCGGAACACGACGGCTGGCTGGAATCCCGAATTCGTAATGGATGGAGACTCAATGAAAAAAGTTTTCCCAACCGAACACATCCCGACCTGATTCCGTATCAGGATCTATCCGAAAAACAAAAAGGGAAAGATCGAGGTGCTGTCCTCAATTACGCAGAGATCGTCGACACAAAAGGATACCACATCACAACAACTCAGCCAAAATCTTGATAAATGTTGGGCAAAGTTTATTTATTTATTGAGTAAGTCATTGCGATGAAAGGATAAATCACTGTGGAAATGTCTGATGGTGACTACGTAATCTCATTAGCATTAGGCCTCGGTGCCTGGATTATTGCTATTACCTATGGTGCAGTGCTTCAGGCACGCTCTCAGAAGAGAATTGACCAGCGTAAAGCTCAGATTCAACTTAAAAGTGAGGTGGATCGCGTGACCAAATTCAAGGGGCTTGTTTTTGCAAATGCGCTACAATTCGTAATTGCACTAATTCTTTGTCTTACAGTAGTACCGCGACTAAATAATCCAGAATGGATATACCGGGCAAAAATCACAATCATCCTCTGGAGCTATGTAATGGCAGTGAGGTGTGCTTTTCAGGTAAGCACTTTCAAGAATACTGCAGATATCGAAAAATAAGTTTTCAGGAAATAAAAGATGCGAACAAAACGAACAATATGCTTTGCTTTCTTTATTATCACCAACAGTGGACTATTCCTGTTGGCTCAGCAAGGCTCGCTCCCAGCGAATTCGGTTCCATCTGAGGAAATTCATCTGGAATCACTCCCACTTTGGCTTCGTTGTATAGGGTGGAGCGTGTTAGGATTTTTTGGTGCTGGGTCAATCGGGGCATGGTTACGCGCAGGCTTACCTGGGGCGGAATTTCAAGGGAAAATCCCATTATTTGTGATTGGGGTTTTCTGTTTTGCAGGGTATAGCATTTATTGTTCTTGGCTAGAAGAGATTTCAATTGTTCCCCCAGTATTGTGTATTCTCATAATGTTGCTATTGGGTACAATTGCAAAAACCAGCGCTGATGATCACTACACAGGGAAAAATGAACAATAAGCGATATTCTTAAATGGAGTGTTAAATGCCAGATAATGAATTCGATATATTTGTAAGTTACCGCAGTCACGATGCGAATCGTGTGCGGGCACTTGTTGATGTTTTAATCGCAAGTGGGGTACGTGTCTGGTTTGCGGAATACAAAATACTGCTGACCAATTACGATCAATTTCAAGAGGCTATCAATTATGGAATTGACCATAGTCAGTACGCATTGTTGTTTACACGTGAAGAGTGGGCAGATTCAAGATATTGTCAGGTTGAAGTCACCCGCATCATGCAAAGGATGCCCCCTCAGAATATTCTCAATCTAAGAAGTGTGAACGCACCCGAAGAACATTCAAGAATTCTACAAAAGTGGAATATTGAACAGATCTTGAAGCAAAATGGAGCTTCGTCGCGAGAGGAGCTTATTAAAAAACGTCATGAGTGGATGGAGATCGATCCAGATAAAAACATCCACATCGATAAAAAGAATGATATGTTCAATGTCAATATCCCCTGCCATGAATGGCCAAAGGGAGCAGTTGATTTTAAAGAGCATTTGGTACCTACATTGAACTGGAATGGAAATGTTAGTGATGCCGTGATATTTATTTCAGAGCATACAAGTGGTCTTTGCCATTCCGTGAGCGATTCCTCACTGTTTCTCAATATCGTAGAGGGCGAAAGATGGACACAAGATCGCTTTGGTGTCTCACTCATACCAGGCGATTGCTTTAAGCCTATATCAATTTCAAGTAGTCAACTCTTTTCATCTGCAAATAACGCAGGCTTCTTTCGCGGTGAGCTTGATGGATATAAAGTCCTAATGTCCGTAGATGTAGGTCTGGGTAAATCCGTAGTTTCATCGATTTACTTTGATTCCAAGGAGGAAGATGATCGAGCAATCTACGATCGATTTAGAGCATATGCAAAGCCATGGTGTGTTCAGAACGAGTGCACTGAATATGGACTTCATCTTTTTCACCGAGAGTCTGATCTAGGTGAAAAAAATGAACATGGTCACCTTGCAATTACTACATTCCAAGCCTCCGATGACTTGACAAGTGAGCCGATGGAAATATGGGAACGCCGGTACGCAATAACAATGCGGGATGAAAAAGGAAATTTCGATGGTGAAGTTGATGTGACCATCGGAATCCAGTTACCACTCGACTCGCCTGATCGGTCACTGCAAACTTTTTGCAAGTACTCGCCATACTTCGAGACAATAGCCAACACCTTGCAATACAAGCCCCCAGAACGTTGGAGTGAAGCAGGTATTGTCACATTGATAGCCCATCTAATACTAATTATGGGAGTTATTTATGGATGGAACTACCTTGTGAGTCAGCCGGTCCATATCGCAATCTATGCAACAATGGCTACATTAACAGGAGTGCTGGCAACCAATGCTGTGTGCCTATTGACAATAACTTCGTTGTCTCGCAGATGGCAAGCATTGGGAAATTACACACAGCGGTTAAATCGAAAAATGGGGGCTTACGAACGGATTGCGGGTGAATTATATGATAGCCTCTATGGGAGCCTCATTTTTGCTGTGGGGGTTTTTTGCCTTGGTGTTGTCGATTGGATTGGCGTCCTTCCCTTGGCACTGGGATTATATATCCATACAACATCACCTTATTACTGGCTCGGTACAGGAGTCGTAACGACATTTATCGGATTGAAAAACTGGATGCGACGGGCCACTTCCAAGCAAGTATCGGAGATCATATGAACAATCAGATCTTTCTCAGTTATAAGACTAAGGACAGTCATGTGGCGCGGCTTGTTGCGGCATGGTTAATTCACAATCTCGTGGACACTTGGTTTGCCGAAAAAGATATTCTCCTCTACGGGCGAGATGAGGCCAGTGTGGACCGAGCTTTGAAGGAGGGCATCACATCTTGTTCTCATGCCATCCTGTTCACGAATGAAAAATACGCTGAATCAGATTGGTGTAAGGAAGAATTGAAATCAATCAACGAACGTCTTCCTGCCCGTAACATTCTCATCGTTGGGTTGAGTGATCATCCTCGTACCCTTGATATAGAATTTCGACTCTCGGATCAGATTCGCCGCATTTCAATGTCTCCAAATACTCCTGTGGATCTAATACTTCTAGAACGTGAGATGCGCGCGTTGGGATGGCCATTACCTGACAGTATGAATGGAATAGAAAAGTTATCCGTTGATCCAACAGTCCCCTTCAAACTACCGTTCCTAGACATGCGATTGAACTTGCACGACTGGCAGCACTTTGATAGCGAGGAATATCAAGACCAAGGGAAGTGCGTGATGCGACATGACTATTTTACGCGTGAACTAAATGGACCATTGCAGCTATGCGTTACTTCAACGAAGTATTCATCTGGTCAGATAGAAGAGGCGTGTTTAAATTCTAATGGAGACGACCGTAAACTATTCGATCAATCAATTAAATTCGCAAAGCAATACAGCGATCTTCTTGAGGAAAAATGCGCAAGGACGGTCGATATCACTGGCGTCCATCTGGTGTTCTTTGGCGAACAGAGCCATTTTGCAATGTCATATAATCTGGATGATGACAAATTGGGTAAACTCGCAACGCGCAAGTATGACATAATTGTACGAGATGAACATTTCCCTCAAGATGTTTACGAGTTTGTGTTCACATTCAACACCTACGGTTCCCAAAAACGACTTTGGTCGTTGTCGTCTTACTTTGATTATGTTGTTACTTGTTTTGTACCCCTGTCAGGTACACGTGTAACGTTGGACGGCAGTAAAATAAAGGGTCGTCATCCGGGTCAGTGGACTGATGGAAACCATCCTCTTCTTAGGCATCTCCTAAGCTCGTCTGCTTACAAAAGCGCGCGGCCTAGTGTTCTGGCTGTTCCGTGGGCACATCCCACTGCGACAGAAGGAAATGTAGCTCTTCCAAACGACAGGCCTCTGGCTGCATTCGATAACACTGATTCTGTGTCAGCTGACTTTGAAACTAATACATCAAAACTCACTGACAATTTCCAGGCTAGATTGTTTTTTTTTACGGTAATATTCTATGGATTTCTAGGGGCTGTCGTAGGTTGGCTTTGGGCACACTTGCAATACACAACTATTGAGTGGGTCCGTGCACACGTGAATGATTCACCATGGAACTTCTTACTTCCGGAGTACACACGAGAGAGGACAATCAAGGGAGGAGTAATTGGACTTTTTATTGGAGTCTTCATCCTTACTTTCTTAGGAAATTTGGGACAGAAAGGCATTCGACTCACTGTTTTTCTTGTTGAGGGAGTTTTATATGGATCCCTGGGAGGTTGGTGTGGAACTCCAATTCTCGGTGCACTCCTAGGGGGAGGACTAGGGATCATTCAAAGCCTTAGCTTTCTACTTAACTATAATACTCAAGATTCACAACTTGATGAAAATTGGAAGAGTGGATCAGTAAATATAGCTCAGAGTAACATGTTGTTTCTCGTTGGCAAAACTGGGAGAACCATTAAAAAGAATAAAATGGTGATCGTGACCGCGATTAGTTTCTGTGTCAAAGGTGCGTTGCTTGCAGCAATCGGAGGCATTGCCAACTCGATTCCGATGGCAATTACTTTTTCATCGCTTGCCGCATTGACAATGTGGGGAATAAGTGAAATCAGATTTGCGATGAGTAATGAGTGATGTGTCTTTTTTACACGGTCATGAAGAAACATACGAATCAAACATTTGTTAAAGAGTAATTATCGACCAAAGTGATCCTCCTCTGTCCATTGCCGGATTTTTATCGCCCTACCTGCAACCGGGAGTCACTGTCACTAAAAAGGCAGGCTCTATCTGGCGGTTACCAAGAACCAGACTTTTTGTGATAGAATAACTGCACTTTAGGGGATTATAGATTGAGAGTGATGAGGGTGTCAAAGAGAGTGCGGATATTTTGGGTTTCTGGGGTGTTGGGCAGAGGGGCGATAAATTGTTGGTACAGCATTTTTCGAGTGATAAAACGTTTTCGGTCCGCATGAGACGGGCGGCGATTCGGATTGTCCCAGGGGCGATGGCCGCGGTCG
>JAJRTM010000601.1 GCA_024278285.1 Planctomycetota bacterium | reverse complement strand
CCGAATTGGGTTAACGTGCAAAAAGCGGCACCGTGGCAAGCGCGCGATTCGCAAGGGGAAGTTGTTTTCGATGGGAAGATGTGGATCTTCGGTGGCTGGTTCAGTTCGTATGCGGCTCCGCCTCGTGATGTCTGGAATTCTACAGATGGAATTAACTGGAAGTTAGTCACGAAAGATGCACCATGGTTGCACAGCGATTTACCGATGAGCATCACATTCAAAAATCGTATGTGGATGATGGGCGGCTGGTACAACGGTCGGCTTCCCGGACATTCAGCCAGTCATCAGGTTTGGTCATCTCGAAACGGAAAAGAGTGGAAACAAATCACTGAGAAAGCAGGCTGGTCGCCACGGGTTGCAGCTGCGATTGTCGAATTCAAAGGTAAAATGTGGATACTGGGAGGCATCGAAGATTATTACTTTGGAAATGAAAAGAGCCTCAAAAACGATGTCTGGTCTTCAAGCGATGGCAAAGCATGGAAGCTTGCCACTGCTGATGCGGTCTGGTCGCCGCGAGCGTATCATCAGGCGGTTGTGTTGAATGATCGTATTTATGTTTTTGGGGGCGGAAATTATGTCCCCAAGTATGAACAGGCAACAGATGTCTGGAGTTCTGCCGATGGAGCAACCTGGCGAAAGGAAACCGATAAAACGCCCTGGCATCCACGCCTCTGGTTTAGTGCGGTCACTTATCGAGATCACATGTGGGTGTTGGGTGGCTGGTCAAACAATCCGTCCAAAAACTGGAACGATGTCTGGTATTCTAAAGATGGAAAAACATGGAAAGAACTTCACACCAAAGAAATCTGGAAGGAAAGACACGAACACTCTGCATTTATCTTTCAGGATAAAATCTGGATTGCAGGCGGTCATGCTCGCCCTTTAAGCAATGAAGTCTGGAAGCTTGAAATTCCTACAGACTGGTTCGATCAGGCTGTCGAATAAGGAACCTTCACCGACCTTGGGACTTTGCTTGAAAATTGAATCCACCAATGCATGTGCAGAGGCTGTTATTTGTAGCATAGGAAAGCACGCCTCGTTACAGTTCGACTGCTAAAGTTCCCGCCACTTATTCGCAGCATTATATTGATAAGAGGCTAAAAGAGTGATTTATGTCTGATGTCATCCAAAACTCTGTGGATCGCCTTGTTGTTGGCTGTGGTTACCTTGGTTTGCGAGTCGCAAAAAAATGGTTCGAGCAAGGTCTTTCTGTTGCAGTCACAACTCGTTCAGCAGAGAAGGGGAGGCTGTTTGAAAAACTCGGTTTGCAGCCAATTATTTGTGATATTCTGGATCGCGATTCGCTTAACTATCTGCCGAAATCAAAGATCGTGTTGCACTCGGTCGCTGTTGATCGTCACTCTGGAGAGTCGATGCGGTCTGTTTATATCGATGGAACGAATAACTTGCTGAGCGCAATTCAACAGCGATGCGAACGCTGTTTTTATATTTCGAGTACCAGTCTCTACGGACAGTCTGCTGGAGAAATCATCACAGAGCAATCTGCATGTAAACCACTTCGAGAAAATGGACAAATCTGCCTGGAAACAGAATCTTTGGTGCGAGCATCCGATATCGATTCACTCATTCTTCGGCTCGCAGGCATCTACGGTCCCGGTCGGCTGATCGCGAGAATGAATCAGGCAAAACAAGCACTCCCCATCCCCGGCAATCCCGATGCCTGGTTGAACTTGGTGCATGTTGATGATTGCGTCGCAGCGATTGTTGCAGCTAGCGAAACAGACTTGCGAAATGAAACAATTCTGGTGAGTGACGATCTCCCTGTTCGCAGGAGAGAATATTATTCACGACTCGCAAAACGACTACAGGCTCCACCACCGATTTTCAACGCCAATCAAAAAGATCCCAAGGGAGAACGAGGCGAAGGAAAACGCTGCAATAACAGTAAACTCCACCAACTTCTATTGAAGAACCTCCAGTATCCAAGCATTATCGAAGGCTTGCCTAACGCGATTGATTGTGGCGATTCACCTACTTGAGCGGCGTATCATCTTCGGGAGCAGCCAGGATTTCTACTTTTTTCTCAGCTTCTGTCGTAGACTGTTCAATTCCGATTGCGAGCTTCCCTTGCGTGGATTGCTCTGCGACTGATTCTGGCTTTGTTTCGTTTTTTTTTGAGTTCTTTTTCTCATCCATTTTCTTTGTTACTGGAAATTGGAATTGATCTGCTGGGGGGCGAACCGCAAGTCTTGGGATTTTTTTCTCATTGCCAGTTTGTGGCAATGAACGAGGGATGGCTTCTATTTTCGGCTCCTTTTCAACAACTTCCTCTTGTTGAACAGAAGCAGTTGGCTGTATATTGGGGTCGGGCCAGGCGACGCCGTTAATGCGATCGCGATAAATATTCAATGCACTCACAGCGTGATACAGCGGGCCACATTCTGCTGATTGATCACGATTATCAATCAGTTTTTTAGCCAGATAATAAATCCCCCGTTCGATCCATTCGTCATCCATTTGCCGGTCGCTCGCTGCAACCATCAGCCATTCCATCATGTGACCGGAAGAAGAAATTTGTTCGCTGAAACTTTTGGGAGAACCATAGCCTCGGAAATAGTGAGTCGGAAATGATCCATCACGCCGTTGCAGCGAACGGGCAGCCATCATATAGCGTTTCAGTTTTTGATCCGCCTGAACCCAGACACCTCGTAGTTGTCCGCCGTCTCGAAGATGATTATTGCGAGAGACCGCCAGGGAGTACAAATTATGAGAGCCACCACACGCTGATTTAGTTACTTTTGTTTTAACCTGATCTCCCACTAATTTTTCAATACTCCACGTTTCGCCCAGCCGTGTTGTCCAGGTTTCTTCTGTATCGACATAGTGAGTAAGAAACCAAAGCGTCCAGGTTAACTCTTCACGTGGGTCGATATTCATTTTGGCATTGTGGATAATATCAGCAATCGTGATCGTGCCGTGATCAACTTTGAATTCAAAGTCGGTTGGCAAGTTGCTCATCACCATCAAAGCCAGCGATTGATTGGGATGCCCTTCGAAATGATAAGGGACGGTGTATTTATGAGCCCTGCCGCCATGCACTGTTTTTTCAAACCAGGGTAATTCACGAAATTGAGGATTCGTTTTTGAAATCCAGTCAATCGCCCGGACGATTTCGCCATCCTTTTCGATTTTGAAATCTCTACGAAAAGCATTCACTCCATGATAAATTTGCCAGGGAGAATGCTCATTGGCAACCAGGTATCGCCTTTCAGAAATTTCAACCGCTTCTTTAACAAGCTTCAGTAAATCGAAGTTTTTGCTTCGACGAGATTTTGTTATTAATCGCGGAGAATGGATCGCTCCCTGCTCAGCAGGAGCAGAGATTGGTTCTTTCGCTTCAGTTATTCCACAAAACGTGAATAGTGAAATAATTCCCAGCAGTAGATTTATTTTTAACAGTTTGCAAGTCATCGGTAAGGATATTTTCTCGGTCATCAAGGTTCAGGTGGTAGATGTAAAATCTTTGATCGAGCTAAGCTGCAAGTTGATTCTGGTATAAATTTGCATTGATTGGTCTAAAGCAGCGTAGATATCCCTTATACTCGACATTTCTTTTTAGATAAGCCATTAAGGTCAGAGGACTTCGTTTAACCTCTATAACCCCTAAACTTCCATGTAATTGAGATAACTGGATTCATTTTTATCTCTTCTCCATTAAAACGATGCCACGATCCGAAAAATCCATGATGGCACATACGGCAATTATCGTCTACATTACTCCAATTCCTTACTGATTGTTTCATTTTTCCCTCTTGTAAAAAAACTCCTGTTTTTCTTTTTATTGATTAACCTGTTTTTTGCTGCGAGGATGTCGTATGTATTACTAACGGTAAAAGTTTACGAACGGTTCGCAAATATTAGAAAATCAGTTTTTGGTTACGGCGATCAGAACAGACCAGTCGTGCTGGGGCACTCCTGGGTGTGTCGAGGGTCAGTTGCATCTGTAGGAATATTTTACAAAGTGGTAGGCATTGTTCAGAGGTTATTAGTTGGTTAATAACTGGAAATAGACGCCTGTTTTCCTGTTATTGCAAAAGTATTCTTACAAAAATGGGCAATATGAAAATTCGTGGTCTATTCCTTCATTCTTTCTTGGATTCGTTGACGAAATCAATTTAAGAGGTAAACTTCTAACAAATAAGGTCCTATAGCTCAGTTGGTTAGAGCGCTTGCTTGACATGCAAGAGGTCACAGATTCGAGTTCTGTTAGGACCACTCTTTAAGTGCTTATCGGACATAGCTTTATGTCACTTGCCCCGCCCCGTCGTGCTTGTGGCATTTACTGAAGTGGGATTGATACGGTTTTTTGTGGGGTGCCGAGGCAGATTCTGAAACCGTCGCGGGAATCTGAATAGGTCACGTTCTTGATTCCCAGTCGAACGGCACAGCGGGCGTTGCCGGGGACGTCGTAGTAGTTTCCGCCTCGGCAGACGGGGCGGCTCACGGTTTGTTTTT
>JAJRTM010000052.1 GCA_024278285.1 Planctomycetota bacterium | reverse complement strand
CGAAATTGGAATAAGCAAGCAGCTTTTCATCTTCCTGTTTTGTGACCGGGATCGTGAAGATATTCACCAACGCTCTGGGAATATGAGGCGTTGTATGTGAATGCGTGCAGCAAATGACAAAACGCTCCCGTGAAACCGGATGCTTTTTCTCGACGAGTTTCAGGATTTCCGTGGTCAACTCAGCAGGGAAACCGATGGTATCGACGGAGAGCAGAATATGAATCAGCCCCTGCTCTTTTTCGTTATTCCCCGCAGTACGCATTGCCATGCAGCGGACGTTAAGCGGAGTATCTATCCCTTCGAAAGGTTTGGTACGATTGCCGTAACCTGAAAGCCGAAGCGGTTCGGTCGGGGTAATATCCAACCGCGACAAGCCGACTTCCCAGTTGGCAGCCATGCTTGTTGATGAACAGGTTACAATAAGCAGACAGGCGACAAGCAAACCATTTCGTAATTCTTGAATCATGATCGTTTCGATCCGTAGTAGGCGTGTAGCGGGGAACTCAAGGATAAAATCGACAAAAATTGTTGACATTACCCAACAGGTAGTATCCATCGTACGTTAATAAATTACTCGCTGTCCAGTCAGCAGGCAATAAAAATCAAGCGGAACAATCACGTGTTTGAGCGACGCGAATCCGACTCAACAGTAACTAAAAATAAACGGGCTATGGAATCAAGAGATTAGAGGAAGTCGAGCTGTTTTTATCGTGGCTGATTACTTTTCTCGCTTTGATGCGGTAGTATGGAGCGATGTAGTTGCCCCGGTGACGGAAGTCGCCGGGGGTTGCATTTTTGTTGGCTCGTTTTGGTTCACTGAACGCTTCGATGACCATGCCCGCTTCGCAGATGCCACCCAGGATTTCTTCCGTGCGATGAAGGAACTCCAACGCTCCCGGTTCTCGATACGACTGATCCTCCACTTTAGGAAGCGGTCCTTCGCGATAATATTCGATACCAATAATGTATCGATCTCGCGAATCTCGCTCGCTTACCTGTAAACTGACTGGCTGCTTGTGCTGGGAAATATAAATTCCTTCCGGCTTCAAGACACGGCCAACTTCCGCAAACACCGGTGCAACTTTCGGAACGTAACAGGTGCTGACCGGATGATGGACAATATCAAACGATTCATCCGCCAACTCGTGAAGATCATCCATTGAAGTTTCAAGTAATCGAAGCGAATAGCCACGATGGTCTGCTTCACGATGATCGAGCGCGAGCATCTCCGGGCTGAGATCAACAACGGTCACATTCGCCCCGGCGGCTGCATACAAAATACTTTGCCAACCGCCTCCCGCAGCTAAACAAAGCACATTGAGTCCTGCCACCGATGCGGGCAGCCAACCGCGTGAATCAAGAGTAGTAAGCGGTCGTTGACATTCTTCATCGCTCGCACATTTAGCGAAAATAGAACCTTGTTTCGCCAGGCGATCATAAGCAGCTTTGTTACGTGAAAGATAATCCATATTACTAACGGTAAAAGTTTACGAACGGCTCGCAAGTTTTAGATAAATAGTTTTTGGTGACGGCGGTCGGAACAATCCAGTCGTGCTGGGCGTATTCGTAACTCTTCATTATCGAAATTGATACGTACTCTGTTTTCTTTTGAATGTCATCAAACTTTCAGAAAAATCTTGTATTTATAACAGAGATAAAGCATTCCCCATTGAACCGCCAGGATGGAAAGAGCAGACAGGAACGGCGTATAATCGCCCGCGTATTTGAGGGCGCCGCCAAAGATTGCATTGGCGGTATAACCAAAATCGATAAAATCGGGAGCCATGTAAATTAGAATCGAGTTACTTCCAATCACCACAAAAAAGAACGCCCATTTTTGCAGCTTCCAGACATCAATCACCAGATAAAACAGCGACAGAATCAGCAGGCTGTAACCGGTGCAGTTCAAAACAAACGAACTTGACCAGAGGTTTTTGTTGATTGGAAAATCAAAATCCCATAAATAAGCCAGGCCGAGTGAAATGAATCCCAGGATAATCATCATCGCTACTTTGAAATAGCCACCACGGTTTTCGTTTTTCAACAATTGACCAGTCATCACACCTGAAAGAGCAGTTGAGATAGCGGGAATAATGCCGAGCAAACCTTCGGGGTCACGGTCTCCTTTGTAAAGAACGCCTGGCATGAGGATTCGGTCGATATAATCGGTAAGTGTATGACCGGGACTCAAATCCCCTGCCCCGAAACTTGGCACCGGGATAAATTTAAGGGCAGCCCAGTAAGCAATCAATAACCCTGCAAACCAGAGGATTCGCCCGCGTAAACCAGTGTTGAGGAATATCAATCCTGCAAACAGGTACGCCATTCCGATCCTGCCCAGTACACTCGCGCAACGCAGGTTTTCCCAGTCGAATTGAAGCAGACCGTTATAAATCAAGCCAAGAAACACAAGCATTAACCCGCGATAGATAACGTGACCACGAAGTTTCGCTTTGCTGTCGCCCCGTTCTAATCGTTTATCAAAAGAGAACGGCATCGAAACGCCAGCGATGAATAGAAACAGCGGGAAGATTAAGTCGTAAAACGTGAACCCGTGCCATTCTGGGTGTTCCATCTGATTCGCGATCCAAACCAGCCCCTCCCATTGAGTCAATTTAGCCGCCTGGTGCATGACGGCTCCGCCTCCCGCGATCCAGAACATATCGAAACCACGTAAGGCATCGAGACTGATTAAACGATTGCTCACGGGCGAAGTTGCTTTGTTATCTGATTCTTTTTTCATTGATTCGACCTGAAATATATTTTTCTTTTCGGTAATATTGTTACTGATTGCCTTCCGGCATTTGTGTGAATCCCAGTTTGATCCCACCTGTAATCGATGCTGCAAAGTTGTAGCACATTGCTAAAGTGAGGCCAATTATCATACCAATCAGAGCAAATGCAATTGGAGAAATAATCATTGCCAGCAAGCCAAATATTATATGACCTCCCAGATTATTGTCAGGCTCAAGTAACATGACGAGTGCGATAAAAAAACCGTATATCATGCCAAATGGAGCAAAGGAACAACCCAGTAACTTGCCAGCAGAGCCAATACCAATTCTGTTCAATACCATGCGAATGATTCCTCTATAATAAATCCCGAATGGCCCATCCAATGACTTCGGCTAGAAACTATTGATGTGATATTAAAGCAGTTCCAATAATTTGTAAGTAGCACGCAATTCCTCTGCAAGGCCGTGACAAACATCAGTTGGGGTTTCGCCGGGCATGACGTTCCATGTATAGGTTTCAACTTCTAAATGGGGTGCATAACTAAGATCACGTACCGCTTGCATTGCTTCCTTGACAGCATTGCGTGTGGTTCCGAGCGGCCCGAGTGAATCCGCATGTACGGGAACGTGAAAATGAATGCGCCAACTTTCTGCATCCAACCAGTCTTGTGGCGGCGAGGTGGCAAACTCTGCTGTCAGGTCTGTTAAATGTGTTGTCTCTTTTGATGATGAACTTAGTTGGGTAAATGTCTGATGCAGATATCTTGGTTCTGCAAATTGTGCAAGAAACTGCCGCCCTTCGACATTGTTCGCGGGGTCGTTCAGTTCAATCGCACAAGTGATGTGAACTTTGTTGATGCGGATATCATTTTCTGCGAGAGTTTGAATTGACTTTTTGACGTCCTCGTATTCAACCGCCTGATGACAAATATCATAACAAAGCCCGATGTGTGAATTGACGACATCTTCTGCGAGAACCGTTTGTGCCTGCTGGCGAAGCTGTTCAAAAAAAGTGACCGCTTCGCCTGTTGTTTCGAGCACGCACAGCGGTTCCGGTTCAATCGCCAGGCGGATGAGGCGACCTGTTTCGTCATGCAAAATATCTAACTGTTGTGCCAGTTCAATCAATTGATCGCAACAGCGAATGGTAAAATCGGGTTCGTTAGATAATTCCTTGAAGCCGAGCGGTACTGTTGAAATGCTCCCCTCAACACCTTCTGGCAGAAGTTCTGCAAGTAGTTTTGCACAACGGATGGTATACTCTAAACGGTCGGCAGAGGTCCAATCTGGAAGATAAACCTGTTCTTTTACCCGCTTTGTGTGGAAATTACCGTAGGGGAATGCGTTTAATGTATAACAGGGAAGTTGATGCTGAGCCAACTTTTGCTTTAAAGAAGCCAATAGTTCAACAGAATCAGCCAGTTCGCGCGCGACCGAATCTGCCAGCCAAAGCCCGGCTGCAATCGGTTGAGCGGTCAATTCTTGCACGTGGGCTGTTTTTTCAGTGAGAATCTGCAATAATTCCTGAACATTGCTGGAAGGATGTACGTTGCAGCAGTAACTTAAAGGCAGGCTTGTAAGGGACATTCAAACTCCTGGTTAGTTTTTGCGATGCAAAGTAAATCGTAAGACGTGTGGAACTTCTCTTGCAACGCTGTAAGATACGAAGATACTCTGTGAGTGATTAATGGGCAATTGTGACGAGTTAAAGAGGCAATTTTTACGGAACTTCGAGACTTGTTCGGGGTTTAATCAGGCGAGATGATTTGTAGCAGATAATCTCAATATCGAATCATCATCACACGGAAAATGTTGATAGTGGCAACGACTCAAACTAAAATCAATCCTTATTTAAGTGATCCCGACGTGCAGTTGATGCTGCGTGTTAAGCAAGGGGATGAAGAAGCATTTGCGGAATTGGTCGAGCATTATCAGGATCGCGTGATCAGTATTTTTGCCAATATTTTGAGTGATCAGGAAGCAGCCGAAGATTTAGCACAAGAAACATTTATGCGAATTTATCGTGCCAGAAATGGTTACGAACCACAGGCGAAGTTTTCAACCTGGTTATTTCGTATTGCGAATAATTTAGCGAGTAACACGAAACGTTCTAAAGGAAGACGCAAAGAAGTTCAATTCGGCAGCGGCGAGACCGGTCCGCTAAGTACGCGACCTCCTGAAAAAAACCTACCAGAAAAATCGGGATTAATGCCCGCTCGAATGCTTGATAAAGCAGAGTTGTTAAATATTGTACATCAGGCGATGGAGTCTTTGAATGAAAGACAACGTATTGCGGTACTGCTTAACAAATTTGAGGAAATGAGTTATGCAGACATCGCAACCACCTTGGAATTAAGTCCCTCCGCAGTGAAATCATTGTTATCGCGAGCCAGAGAAAATATGAAAGATCACCTCGAAAAATATGTAAAAATGTAGGTTAGGCTTTCCAGCCTGACAATATGAATTTACGTAGCGTGCGTTGCAACGCACCAATCTCCTTATATAAATGCCAATAAGACCACCAGCTTTTTCAGAATTTTAGTCAGCGTCCATTATGGTCGATAAACTCGTACGATTATCCGCAAGCCAGCGTTCAAACTTCGTTGCCTATTTAGATGGCGAATTGAGCGAAGAGGAAACGCGCGGCATTGAACAATTACTGTCCAGTAACGAAGTGGCCCGCCACGATATGGAATCGCTGGCAACGGCTTGGGAACTTCTTGATGACTTACCCCGAACCAATGCGCCCAAAGATTTTGCAGAGAAAACAATCGCCACTTTGAAAATGGAGGAGCAAAAAACTCCTCTGCATGAACAAGTCTGGTATCAACAGGTAACCAAATATGGCAGCCTTCTGGCAGGAGTTCTGCTTGTTATTGGTTGTGGAGTCACAGGATTTCTTGTTGCCCGTACCGTTCCACCATCTCGAGCCGATGCGATGCTTCAAGAATACGAATTATTGGAACATTTCGATGGATATGAGGAAATTGGTTCAGCCGACTTTTTAACTCGACTTCAGAAAAATGGTGAGTGGGTAAAGCGTTCTTCGGATATTCCTGGGGGAGTCAGACACGGCTCGACTGGTTCATTCTGAGAGCTGGCCTCAAATTGAATTTTGTTAGAAATGTGCGATTCGCGTAAAGAAATTGATCATTAGTAGTATGAACAAGTCTCCCAAAATATATCTCTGGAGTTATGTGGCTGCGCTGGCAGTAGTCATTGGATTTTGCGGTGCAAACGTTAAATCACACATCTCAATTAAGGAGTTCAGGCAACTACCTCAAAGCAAAAGGCTGCGACTGGAACGAAATCTGGACGATTACCTTAAACTTTCCGAAGCAGACAAGTTGCGATATTGGGAGATGCACCAACAGGTTGAGGAACATCACCTTACCCCGCTTATGGAGAATTATGAAGAATGGCTCAGCACTCTTTCTCCCTTTGATAGGCAGTTATTAAGGACGACCACCGAACCAGCTGCGAAAATTGCAGAAGTTGAAAAAATACTGAAAGCACAACGCAAGCTGAAAGAACACCGTCTTCCAGAACTTATTGCGAGAATTATTAAACAAAAAAAAGAGGAAGAACTTGATAATAAATTTAATACCCAACGTTCTGCTTACCGAATATTAAATTTCTTTTTCAGTAACCGGCCCGAACTTGATTACTCAAATTTATATGTTTTTTCTGAAGACCAGTTAAAAATAATTCTCGACGAAATCCTTCTCCAGCAATTATCTTCTTCACAGAGGGGAAAATTGGAAGCGGATTCTTCACAGGGAATTGATAAAATGATCCATATCCTGGAAGCTGCTCTTCACCAGTCAAATAATCCTAAATTATATTGGCCTTCGCCTGCGACAGTAAAAATAATAGAAGAAGCATTCTCGCTTAAAATGTTTGATGCTGACAAAGACAAGCGTCCTGATAATCGGCATGTTGTCAACGAAGTACTGTCTCGTAATAAAGACAAACACAAACGTCTCGTTTTTCGCAGAACACTTATTCGTAGTATGATGGTCTATGAAATGCAGCAATTTGCGAAAAAATCTCCAGTCACTCATAAGGAATTACTGAACTTTTTCAAAACACTGGATACTTCCAAGCAGCATGCGCTGCTGAATAGCCCTTTTGATTACCAGGCAGAGGCTTTGAAGTGGACTTACATTTGGGAGAAACATCATACAAAAAGCATCTTCTCGGATGACGATTTTACAAGAAAAGTGCTGCAAGTGATGGACCCCAGACCAAGTGGGCACCGCTCTGGTCCAGGTAGACATGTCCCAGGTGGGAAAGATGGGAAACCCCTCCCTCTTCATAAACGCGGGCATCCAGCAGGCGCTCCTCGTTCTGATCGCCTTAAAGATAATTGAATCGGCTTACTGCTCAATCGTTATTTGCTGAACCAGCCGAATATCGACTTTAAGCTGTTCTTGTAAATCCGAGCGATTCACAAATTTTTTGATGTCTCTACAGCGGGCGACTAAATCGACGGAAAGTTCCTGACCGTAAAGATCCTCATTAAATCCGATCAGGTGGACCTCAAATTTATTCTGCCGATCACTGAAAGTCGGATTACTTCCAATGTTGATTGCAGCAGAATACTGATTCCCCTCATACAGGCAGGTGCCTGCGTAGACACCTTCGCCAGGAATGAGCGTTTCGATTTCTGCAAGGTTTGCAGTGGGAAAACCAAGGCTTGTTCCCCTTTGGTCACCATGAACTACGGTCCCGGTAATGCGGTACGGATGCCCCAGGCATTCGGCTGCTTCTTCGATCTCTCCTGCAGATATCAACTTGCGAATACGTGTGGATGAAATCATTCCCCCGGCTGCACTGACTGCATCTATCACCTGCAGGAAAAGATGATGCTTGCTGGTTAACTGTTCCAGACGCTTAATATCTCCCTGTCGGTCCTTTCCAAAAAAGAAGTTTTCGCCTTCCACCATCCCAACAGCCTGGAGTTGCTCAATCACGATTTGTTGAAAAAAATGATCTGCTGTTTGATTCAGAAAATCAGTATTGGTTGGATAAACAAAAAGATAATCGATACCAAGTTTCGCGATCAATTCTGCTTTGCGGGCAATGGTACTTAAACGTGGTGGAACACGATGGGGAGCAATTAAAGCGACTGGAGGAGGGTCAAATGTCATCGCTACAGACGGGACGCCCTGTTTTTGCGATTCTGTTTGCAATCTGCAAAGCATCGCCTGATGTCCACGGTGAACCCCATCGAAATTTCCAATCGACAGCACCCCTCCCTGAAAAGAAGCAACCTGATCCAATTGCGTTATAATCTGCATTCTACCAGCCGAGTTAAAGTAATACGCATTCGCGTATTGAATGTTTCCAAACCACTCTCAGCACATGGATACGATCATTTACCAAACGCAGTTTTAGTCAGCAATGTTATCACATTTCATCTCAGAGGCAATTGTAACCATTAACAGCTAAAGTGCGAACGAGTCGTCAAAGCATGACGTAAAAAGCAGGCTGAGAATTGAAATACCAAGCCAGAGAACAGTAGTCAGAGAACAATACAGTTTGCACTTTTGAAGTTACGAATCCGAAGTGGTATCGCTGTCAGTCACTTCCTCATCGCCTGTCTTTGGTTCTTCCTGCTCCGCTTTGGGTGAATCATCTTCTTCAGGGGCATCGATAACCATTTTTTCCAGAATTTCCTGAAGGGGAGTTTGTTGGCGGGCTAAGGAAAATTCTTCTTCGAGTTTCATCCAGCGGGCTTGTTTGACGAATGGTGAATAGAGGTGTGTGACCGAGCCTGGGGTTTTCAAAAGATTCCCGGTTTCGGGGCATCTCCAACGGCGTCTTACATCGTTATGAATTCGTAAGCCGGGGCCTTTCATGGGAATTTCCTCTTCACAATCGTCAATTAAAAGGCGAGCCAAGGGTATTACCCCCCGCTCGCCTGGAAGTTGCGTAGGGTACGCTGTGCGTACCGAGCATTCACTCTAGATAACCACAATGGCAACTATCATTTATTGATAGTACACCACAAATAGATACGCACAGCGTACCCTGCTCTTTTCAGATCAGCGGAGTCACTCCGGGAACAGCCGGTTCCGCTGAAGGGGCTTCTGCGTCGAAGGAGTAAGACTTGGGGCTGAGATCGAGTTTCGAATTCAGTGCCTGTTCCCAAGTCACTTCTTTACCGGTGTAGGCTGACATTCTCGCCATAATTCCCATCAACGAACTGTTGACCATATACTCGGTGTTATTGAGAGCTTTACCATTGCGAATTGAATCGTACATCGCAACGTGTTCGTTGTGATACATTTGATTCACGTTCTTTCGTTTTCGCCAGGCGTTCTTGCCTTCAATTTTGTACTTCATCAAGTCGGCTGTTCCTTCTGTTCCGACAATGAAGTCTTGGAACTCATTACTGCAGCCGGCCTGTTGACGGGTAGTCGCAGAATAGCGAAGGCCATTTTCGTAATAGTAGGTTGCTGCGAAGTGATCGAAAATGTTGCCATTTTCTTTGCCGATGCGTGTTTCCCGACCACCGGTTGCCAGTACACGGGTGGGGTATTCATTTTGCATCAACCAGGAAATTTTATCAATTTCATGCACGAACTGTTCAGCGAAAAAGTCAGCAGAAAGCCACGTGAAGAAGTACCAGTTTTTGATCTGCCATTCCATGTCACTCATACCAGGGGTACGAGGTGTTCGCCTGCCAACAGGACCAAGATATCGCGTGCTGTAGATCGCCTGCAGGTCGCCGATCGCTCCATCGTGAATCCGCTTCATCATTTCCTTCATGCCATCTTCGTATCGCCAGCATAAACCAGAAACGAGTGTCAACCCTTTTTCTTTGGCCACTTCCCCGGCTGCGCGAACACGCCGACACCCAGCAGGATCGACAGCGACCGGTTTTTCGCAGAAAACATGTTTTCCTGCGTTGATAGCCGCTTCCACTTGCAGCGGTCGGAAACCTGGAGGGGTTGCCAGCAAGATGATGTCAATATCTGAGTTAAGCACTTTTTGATACGCATCGAAACCATCAAAAATTTTATCGGAATCGACATCAACCCGGTCTTTGTATTCAGTCGCTTGCAGGTTTTTGAGTGACGCTTCTGCTTTTTCGCGAAACAAGTCGCCCATCGCAACGATTTTGCAGTTAGGGTCTCCTGAAAGAGTATCGCGAGCTGCCCCGGTTCCCCGACCGCCGCAGCCGACCAAGCCAACTTTGAGGACCGTTTTTTCGTCAGCAAAAGCACGAGGAGAAATGATCTGAGCAGCAACGACACCCGCGACAGTCCCTACGGCTGAAGTTTTAAGGAAAGAGCGGCGAGATTTATTCTGGTTGTCTGACATTATCGATGGAACTCCCATAGTTGAAAACGTATTCCCCTTTCGACAAACTTGGCGGGGCATTAAAGTAACAGTTGTGATAAGATGAGTTTATCCTGATTGGTCACAAAATATCAAAGGATACGCAAAAAAAATAGTATTTCTCCTGCAAACAAATATTCCCAGCACGGCTGGTCTGTTCTGACCGCCGTAACCAAAAACTGATTTTCTAATATTTGCGAACCGTTCGTAAACTTTTACCGTTAGTAATATGGATACGGTTTATGTTCAATATTGAACGAAAACGAGCATTGTTAACAGGGGCTGCTTCAGGTATCGGACGAGCGATCGCCTTGCAAATGTCTCGCCGAAATACACATCTCTGTTTGATCGACATCCAACCTGACGGACTTGAAGAAACCGCTGCTGCGTGTAGAAAACAGGGCGTCTATGTTCACACCATTATTGCAGATCTATCTCAAGAAGAAACAATTCCCAGCATCGCTGAAGAAACTTCTGACAAACTGGGCGGTCTGGATATCTTAATCAATAACGCGGGCCTGGTTTACTACGGACCAACCGATCAAATGAGTAGCCAGCAACGCGAACGATTACTGGCTGTTAACTTCCTGGCACCAATTCGCCTTTGCGATGCCTGTTTCCCGTTGCTGCTGGCGAATAAACAATCTCGCATTCTGAATGTATCGAGTGTTTTCGGCTTACTTCCTTCCAATCGAAACACAATTTATCACGCAACAAAGTACGGCCTGGTCGGTTACTCTCTCGCATTGCGAGCAGAATATGCACGCTACGGGCTTGGCGTCGGTGTGATGTGCCCCGGATTTGTTAGAACGGATCTTTTTGAAAACATGTTACTTCCCGAAGGCCGTAGCAAAAAAGAGCCTCCCAAATGGATGACGACTTCCGCAGAAGTTGTCGCGAGAAAATCGATTCGCACCATCGAAAAAAATCGCAGACTCACCACCGTAACTGCATTTGCAAAACTCGGCTACTATCTGGAAAGAATTTCCCCCTGGCTGGCCGACAGCGCCTATCAATTTCAACGAAAAAAATTACACGACTTCGCCATAAAGGCACAGGAAACAACACCAGAGCATATCACGTCAGTTTCTGGCGAATAATATATTGTCAAGAAAACCCAGCACGACTGGTCTGTTCTGACCACCGTGACCAAAAACTGATTTTCAAATATTTGCGAGCCGTTCGCAAACTTTTACTGTTAGCAACATATCACTCTTTCCCAGATGCCTCTTACGGCTACGCCGCCCAGGTAAATAAATTAACATGGGCCACCCGCGCCGCTGTTAATTGTGCCCAGATTCCACCAGGTCTAGTTGATATTCCGCTGCGATCAGTCCGGGATGATCTCCCTGGCCTACGGTTGCTGAGGAGACAACTACCAGTAAATACTCCCCCGGTTCGTCGGGCAAAACCATATTTTTTACTGAAAAGTCACAGCGTTTAACCGACTTGTGCTTCCCTCTTGAGACGGTGGTCATATCTGTTTTTTGAAAGTTGGTATCTCTGAGTATCCATCCTCTTTCGTTATTTGCTCGTGTGACAAGACCGATGCCAGCACTTATGTAAACTTTATCCGGCAAATCAGGTTGCCCCCAGATGATACCTTCAACCTGAATAATGCTTCCTGCAGGAAGTCTGATTGGTTGCTGTTTAACAGGTTTGCCATTAATGGTCAGTTCCACATCAGCATAGATTTTTTTGGGAATCGGCATCGGCTCATCAGGCCGTCCGGGAAGTGGTTTTCCCTGATGAGGAAGCGGGAAATATTTTCCACTTTTGGTCACTTCTTCCGGAAGATATTTCATCGTCTGGAATTCAGGAATTGCTTCAATCGGTCGAGGCCATAAGAACCATAATAGAAGGAGGGCAAGGAGGATAAGTATCACTATTATTCGCTTTTTGTAGCGATGCCAAATTGATTCTTCTGTGCTACTCATAGTTATTGACTCACAATATCGCCGCTGTTAATTGTCCCCAGGTTCCACCAGGTCAAGTTGGTATTCTGCCGCGATCAACCCGGGATGGTCTCCTTGACCTACTGTTGCTGAGGAGACGACTACCAGGAGATATTCACCTGGTGATTCGGGTAATGTGTAATTCTTTACTGCAATTGCGCAACGTTTTACAGACGGATTATTTCCTTTGGGCACTGTGGTCATATTTGTTTCTTGAAAGTTTACATCTCGTAGTATCCATCCTCTTTCGTTATTTGCTCGTGTGACAAGACCGATGCCAGCATCTATGTAAACTTCATCCGCCAAATCAGGTTGTCCCCAGATGACACCTTCAACCTGAATGGTGCTTCCCGCAGGAAGTCTGATTGGTTGCTGTTTAACAAGTTTGCCATTAATGGTCAGTTCCACATCAGCATAGATTTTTCTGGGAATCGGCATCGGCTCATCAGGCCGTCCGGGAAGTGGCTTTCCCTGATGAGGAAGCGGGAAATATTTTCCACTTTTGGTCACTTCTTCCGGAAGATATTTCATCGTCTGAAATTCAGGAATCGCTTCAATCGGTCGAGGCCATAAGAACCATAATAGAAGGAGAACAAGGAGTATAAGTACCACTATTATTCGCTTTTTGTAGCGATGCCAAATTGAATCTTCTGTGCTACTCATAGTTATTGACTCACAATATCGCCGCTGTTAATTGTCCCCAGGTTCCACCAGATGCCACGGTCAATATTTTCATTGGTAAATCGGGCTGACCCATCGGCTAATAAAACATTAACTCCTTGAGTATGTACCCCAACAGCGGGGTGAATATCGACAGGATACGGTGAAAACAGGCAGGTGGGTGCATTGGGGGGAAGCAAATGGTTATATCCTGCGTTTCCAGAATCAACAGGCCCGGAACCTCCACCGGCGGGGCCTGCCGCATGATTTGCTTGTTGTAAACAGTGATCACCAAGGACTTCAAGTTCGCTGCGTGATGCTATGTGATCAAAATCTGCAAAAAGAGAAGAATGATCAGGCCGATTGATCGTGACCATTTCCGACAGAAACGCAGTGTATGACAATCCATCGGTAACATCTGCCGGTGAAACGATTCGCCCAAAGAGAAATCCATGAGCCGGGCCGTATCCTTTATTGATAACGTAGCTTGTCACGTTCGAACTTCGGGTTATGGGATCTTCGGGACAAAGATAGACAGGGATAATCGGTATCAAGCCGCCTTGACCTGTCGAACGAAACATTTCCTCGTTTTGGCGAAAGACGGTTTCCTGTTCGATGAACGGAAGCAGAGAATAAAGGCATCCTCTGGAAACATCGCTGTGTCCCGGGAATTGTCGATGGACCTCAAGGTAGCTATGCACGGCAACGCCAATTTGTCGTAAGTTCGAAAGGCAAGCCATTCGGCGCGCTGTCGCCCTGGCCTGTTGAATTGCCGGCAATAACAACGCGACGAGTACGCCGAAAATACTCAACGAAACGAGTAATTCAACAAGAGTGAAACCACGATTTGAGGAAATTTTTAACACGATTATGATACCCTCATTTTTGCTATGGAATCGTCCATTGATTTTCGTCATCTTGACTGGTCATGTTCATAAAATCGTAAACAGTAACAACGACTTTATACCGTCCTGCTGTTGTAAACTTCAATACAGGTGGCGAACCTCCGTCATTTGAGCCATTAGTCGTGAACAACTCCTTCAATTGCGACACCGTTAAATTGCCCATAGATACCTTTCCCCCACTTTACATTCACCAGCTTTGATGTCTTGTTGAGTTGTTTTGCTATGGGACCGGTAATGAT